>NZ_KV830621.1:0-100924 GCF_001836805.1 Staphylococcus sp. HMSC062A01 | reverse complement strand
AAGACTACAGGCTGAAGCTGTCCCCTAAGAAAGCGAGCCAAGAATACGAAGTATTGTAAATAAAGAAGCCAGTAAATGAATTTATAAAAATTCATTTACTGGCTATTTTGCTAGGAATTATGTACCAGCCTTTTTTTATTTAATCACTAATTATATTTCATTGTGTAACCGTAGTGATCCAAATTGAGATTTAATGTTTAAATACTTTTCTAGTTCATTTAATATTTGCATCATACTTGAACGTGATTTTAAAGATTGATGAGATTTAGGAAGTGGTAATTCGTCTAGTGATAAACGGATTTCATACAGTGAATGTAATCGTAAAGCAGTATAATCATTACTATTTACGTTATTACCAATTTCTGACATTAAATGAGATACATCAGTCAGTAATGGATCATCGACAGTGACTTGATTTAATAACGGTTTAATTCTACGCAATAATTCAAGTTGTTCTTGTCTCATATCAAAATAGTGATAATATGAATTTTCATTTCTAATAAAATGATTTTTAACATCTCTAAATGCGATAGATTTGGCCTTTCGAATGTCTAATTGGAGTTTTTCGAAAGATAAAGTAAGATCATTATTATAATTTGAGCAAGCTTCGCTATATGTCATAAAGATTTCTTTAAAGCCTTTTTCTATATCTTTCTTAAAAGAAACTAATGTTTTGTCTAAACTTGGCATAATTAAATTCATAATGAATGCGATTCCTAGTCCAATAGTTAATAAGAGTAATTCATTAATGATTAAATGTAAATTAATCGTAGTTGCATTGAAAACATGTAATAATATAACACAACTAGTTACAACACCCTCTTGAACTTTCAACATAACAGTTATCGGAATAAATAATAATACAATTAATCCCAAAACAATCGCATTCTGACCTAATAAGCTAAAAACCAATGAACCAAACAGTAGAATTAGTATACAAGATACAAATCTTGATACGATAGCTTGTACTGAGTGAACTTTAGTATGTTTAATACATAATACAATGAGGATAGCACTTGATGCATAATTATCAAGCCCCATCCATTTAGCTAAAATAACACCTAATGTGATACCTACTGCTGTTTTAAGCGTTCTTAATCCAATCTTATAAGGATTTAACTTTAACATTAGTAAATCCTCTTATCTTTCGTTGCAATATTTATCAAATAGGCCTTGTAACTGATTAATAACATCCATTACATCATGACCTTCAATTTGATGACGTTCAATCATTTCAGTGATTTTACCATCTTTAATTAATGCAAATGATGGACTTGAAGGTGCATAACCCTCAAAATAGTCTCTAGCCTGTTGTGTAGCCGCTTTATCTTGTCCAGCAAATACTGTAACAAGTCTATCAGGTAGTTTATCATAGTGTAATGCATGTGATGCTGCTGGACGTGCAATTCCTCCCGCACATCCACAAACTGAATTAACCATTACTAATGAAGTACCATTTTGTTGTAATACTTTGTCAACTTCATCTGCAGTTGTTAATTGTTCATATCCCGCATTTTCAATTTCATTACGAGCTTGTTCAACCACGCCGTTCATATATAAATCAAAATTTAAATCCATTTTAATCACCTTTCAATCTTTTATTTATTCAATGCTATTCTACTAAATATAAGTGTTAGAGTTCAAACAGCTTGTCCATGGAATATGATATATCATTTTAAACTAGTAAATACTTGTATTTTCTATTGTGAATTGTTCAATACGTTCTTTAACTTGAGACATGAAGCGCCCTGTTTGAACACCATCAAGTATTCTATGATCAATCGAAATACACAAATTAACCATGCTTCTAATTGCAATCATATCATCAATAACTACTGGTTTTTTTACAATAGATTCTACTTGTAAAATCGCTGCTTGTGGATGATTTATAATTCCCATTGATGAAACGGATCCAAATGTACCGGTATTATTAACGGTAAATGTTCCACCAGACATATCTTCTTGGGATAATTGTTTGTTTCTTGCTTTAAGTGCTAGTTCATTTATCTCTCTAGCAATACCTTTGATTGATTTTTCATCAGCGTGTTTAATAACAGGAACATATAATTTATCTTCATCTGCTACAGCAATTGAAATATTAATATCTTTATGAAGAATAATTTCTTCTCCATCCCAGCTACTATTTAATAGTGGGTTTGATTTTAATGCTTCTGCAACAGCTTTTACAAAGAATGCAAAGAAAGTTAAATTATAACCTTCGTTCTGTTTGAACGAATTTTTATGATGATTTCTAGTTTTAACTAAGTTAGTTGCATCAACTTCAAGCATCATCCAACCATGTGGGATTTCAGTTACACTTGTCACCATGTTTTGAGCTATTGCTTTACGAACACCTTTGACTGGTATAGATTGACCAATTTGACTCTGATTAGAATCCACGTTGGATTTCGTATGTTCAAAACTAGATTGTGAATTGTTATTTATTTCAGGTTCCTGATGACTTGAATTAATATAATTTTCAATATCTTTTTTAGTCACACGTCCTTCGAAACCTGTGCCAGGAACTAATGATAAATCAATATCATTTTCAGATGCAATTTTAAAAACTACTGGTGAATATCGACCGTTATTAAGTAAAGATGCTTGTGTATGTGCATTTGTTTTAACAGAATGATGAACTTCTTTATCAGAAGTATTTTTTGAAGCCGATGCTGACGTTTCGACTGTTAAAGTATCATTACCATTTATATTTAAATTTGTTGAATCCTTAACGGTTTCAATATCGATATTTTTAGTGTTGGTAGAATTATCTGTTTCAGAAGTTTCAATTTTACAAATAACATGATCTATTTGAACGGTTTCACCTTCTGAAACTAAAATTTCAGTGATAGTACCAGAAACAGTTGAAGGTACTTCAGCAGTTACTTTATCAGTAATTACTTCACATAAGGGTTCATATTCATCAACATAGTCACCCACTGAAATAAGCCATTGCTCAATAGTACCTTCATGAACACTTTCGCCTAGTTTTGGCATTTTTATATCCATAACTTTTCCTCCTTAAAATTGTGCAAGTTCTCGCATTTTTTCTAAGATTTTATCAGGATTCATCATAACTTCATTTTCAAGATTAGGAGAAAATGGCATTGAAGGAACATCTGGTCCAGCTAATCTCATAATAGGTGCATCAAGTTCAAATAAACAGTTTTCAGCTATGATTGCAGAGACTTCTGACATGACACTGCCCTCAAGATTATCTTCTGTTACTAATAAAATCTTGCCATTCATTTTAGCACGTTCAATAATTGTTTCTTTATCTAGAGGATAAACAGTTCTCAAATCAACTATTTCAACACTAATACCATCTGCTGCTAAAATATCAGCAGCTTGCATACAATAATTTACACACAAACCATATGTAAATACAGTTATGTCATTCCCTTCACGTTTTACATCAGCTTTTCCAAGAGGAACTGTATAATAATCTTCTGGCACTTCTTCTTTCAAGAAGCGATATGCTTTTTTATGTTCAAAGAATAATACTGGATCATTTGACTCAATAGAGGATAATAATAATCCTTTAGCATCATAAGGAGATGAAGGTATGACAATAGTTAGCCCCGGTGTAGACGCAAAGATGCTCTCGATACTTTGAGAATGATATAAACCACCATGTACCCCACCACCAAAGGGTGCTCTGATTGTGATAGGACATTGCCAGTCATTATTTGAACGATAGCGCATTTTAGCTGCTTCACTAATAATTTGATTAACTGCTGGAAGTATAAAATCTGCGAATTGAATTTCTGCAATTGGTCGTTTACCAATCATTGCTGCTCCAATAGCAGTCCCTACAATATTAGATTCAGCCAAAGGTGTATCTATTACTCTTTCAACACCATATTTGTCTTGAAGACCTCTAGTTGCACCAAAAACGCCACCTTTACGTCCTACATCTTCACCTAATATAAATACGTTATTATCATGTTCCATGGCTAGGTCTTGCGCTTGTTGTATTGCTTCAATATAACTCATTTTACTCATTGCCCATACCTCCTTCTGGGTCATAAACAAATTGATATGTTTCTTCTACAGATGGATATGGCGCTTTTTCTGCATCTTTAGTGGCTTTATTAATAATTTCTTTATGCTCTTGCTCTATATTGTCTAACCATTCTTGATTAATAATCTCTTTTTCTAATAAATAATCTTTAAATTTAAGGTTACAATCAAAAGTTTTTAATGCTTCTCTTTCTTTTTTCGTACGATATGTATCATCATCATCTGAAGAATGTGGTGTCATACGATGTGTTATAGCTTCAATTAGAGTGGCACCCTCACCATTTAGTGCACGTTCTCTAGCATCTTTCATAGCTTTATACATTGCTATCGGATCATCCCCATCTACTGTCTCACCATATATGCCATATCCTAAGGCTCTATCAGAAAGTTTTTCTGCGGCGTATTGTAATGTATTAGGCACAGATATCGCATATTTATTATTGATGATGACACAAACAAATGGTAATTTATGAACGCCTGCAAAGTTTAAACCCTCATGAAAATCTCCTTGATTTGAACTTCCCTCACCGACAGTTGCCGTAGCAATATTTGGTTTTTTATCCATTTTTAAAGCTAATGCAGCTCCAACTGAATGTGGTATTTGTGTAGCAACTGGAGAACTTTGTGATAATATGCCCTTTTCACGATGACTAAAATGGGAGGGCATTTGTTTTCCTCCAGAATTAATATCATCTTTTTTTCCAAATGAAGCTAGCATTGTATCATATGGAGAAATCCCCATAAAAGTAACAAATGCTAAATCTCTATAATATGGAGATGAAATATCTCCTTCTTTCATAGCGTATGCCATTCCTATTTGTGTAGCCTCTTGTCCTTGTCCACTAACAACAAATGGAATTTTACCTGCGCGGTTTAATAACCATAATCGTTCATCTACTTTTCTACCTAAATCCATCCATTTATAGATTTCTTTAAGGTCTTCTTCTGAAAGTCCGACAGATTTATAATCAATCATCTTTTATGTTCCTCCTGTTAAACGTTTATTGCTCTATTTTCTACTTTCAATCCCAATTCCATAAGTACTTCTGATATAGAAGGATGTGCATGTGTTGTCAGACCTAACTCAATTGCTGAACCATTCATAAATTGCAATAAAGAGGCTTCGTTGATTAATTCAGTAACCTGAGGACCTATCATATTAATACCGATAATTTCATTAGTTTCATCATTAATTATCATTTCACAAAATCCTCTGTCATTAGTAGTTTCCTCTATAACTGCTTTACCAATTGCATTAAAGCTTACTTTAAATGATTTGGTTTTAATGTTTTTGGCTTCGGCTGATTCTTTATTGTAACCAATTGAAGCAACTTCTGGGTGTGTATATATGCATTTCGGCATCTTGTCATAATTTAGAGGTAGGCCATTGCCATTAAACATGTGTTCAACAGCAAGTATTGCCTCTTTAGAAGATACATGTGCTAATTGAAGCTTACCTATGCAATCACCTGCAGCATAAATATGCTTATCTTCGGTTTGTAAAAAGTCATTAACAAGTATATTACCGTTATCATCAGTTTTAATTTTAGTATTATTTAATCCTATATCATCAGTATTAGGCTTGCGACCAATTGATACTAAAACTTTTTCTACTTCTATAGTTTTATCTTTATTTACTTGTATAGTTACAGAATTAGAGTTGACTGTAACTGCAGATTCATTTAAAGCGCAATTTTCATAGAACGTTACTCCTCTTGCTATAAGTGATGTTTTTAGAAAATTTGCAATTTGAGCACTCTCATTAGGCAAGATTCGTTCGCCAGCCTCTATCACACTAACATTTACACCTAAGTCAATTAATAAAGAAGCAAATTCAAGACCTATCACTCCACCGCCAATGATTGCTATGCTTGCAGGTAAATCTGTGAATTGCAATATGTCATTACTAGATAGAACTGTATTGTGATTGAAAGGCAAGAATGGTAATTGAGTTGGTAGTGAACCTGTAGCTATCAATACATTCTGATTAGGTAATAATTCAGATTCTCCATTATCATATTCAACTGAAATGGTACCACTTTGAGGTGAGAAAATAGATGTCCCCATAATTCTACCTTTGCCATTAAATATATCTATGTGATTTTTCTGCATTAAACTTTCAATACCTTGATGCATTTGATTAACAATTTTGTCTTTACGTTTCATCATAGATTTTAAGTCAAATGAATATTGACCAACATTCACTCCAAAATGAACTGAATCTTTAACTGTTCTTAAAATTTCAGCAGATTTTAATAAAGCTTTTGTAGGAATACATCCTTTGTGAAGACAAGTGCCACCCAACAAAGATTTCTCTACTATAGCTACTTTTTTACCTAATTGTGATGCTCGAATTGCCGCTACATAACCAGCGGTTCCTCCACCTAAGATGACTAGGTCATATTGCTTTTCACTCATAATTTTACTCCTAACTTGCTTTGCGATTGGATTTAATAACGTTAATCTGTAAGTGACTTTAAATTTTAAATGAATTTAGTAACTCAATGAGTAGGTTACATATAAAATTAAAATATTCATTTTATAATGTTAATATTTATTTTACAGCAATTATAAATATTAATAAATTCAATGAATTACTTACTACTTTTTCTTTGATTTTGGCTAATCATTTCTTTTGCATTTTCTTTAGTTAATTTAGTAACACTAGCACCAGAAATCATTCGTGCGATTTCATCAATTTTATCATCATTTTCTAATTCTTTAACTTGAGTTGTTGTACGATCATCATTGGATGCTTTACTAATTAATAAATGATGATTACTCATAGATGCAACTTGTGGTAAGTGCGAAATACATATTACTTGAATATATTCAGCTATATCTCTCATTTTTTCAGCCATTTTTTGAGCAGCTTGTCCTGACACTCCTGAATCTACCTCATCAAATAAAATTGCAGTTTGTCCCCTTGATTGTACAAAAATACTTTTTAGGGCTAGCATAATACGAGACAACTCACCGCCAGATGCAATTTTATTTAAACTTTTGAGTGGTTCCCCTTTATTAGGACTGATTAAAAACTCTACAAATTCTATACCATCAATTGTTGGTTTATCTAATAATTGGAATGAAATTTCTAAATTAGCATCTTTCATTTGTAAATTTTGTATTTCAGAAACGATATGATCTCTTAATGTTCGAGCTACTGAACGACGCTCTCTAGATAACACTTTGCCTTTTGACATCACTTCATTATATAATTGACTAATTTCCTCACGTAATTGTGATGTACTTTCTTCATAATTTTCGATTTTGGCTATTTCATTTTGAAGCTTATCTTTGTATGTAATTAATTCATAAATGTCTTTGCCATATTTCCTTTTAAGATTGTTTAATAAATTCATTCTTGATTCTAGCTCATTAAGCATTTGCTCATCAAATTCAGTGTTTGACATTTCATCATATAACTCGTGCTTAGCATCTTCAAGCGTGTAATAAAATTGATCAATATCCTCTTTTAATTTACTAAATTTATCAGGCAAAATATCATCTATAGATTCTAAATGATTACTTAATTCATATAGTCTATCTGTAATTGCATGCTCATCAGTCAAGGTAACATGCGCATTATTAAGCGCCATGCTTAGTTTTTCGGAATTTTGAATTCTACGTATATCGACTTCTAATTGCTCAATTTCGCCCTCTTTTAAAGAAGCTTCTTCTAATTCTTCATATTGAAATTTCATTAAATCCAAACGTTGAAGTAATGCTTGGTCTGCAGACTCTAATTCTTCTAATTCCTTTGTTTTACTTTTATATTGATTAAACACATTTTGATATTTTTCTTTAGTTGATAAATACTTGTCTTCTGCATAATCATCTAATAATTTTAAATGATACTTCTGTTTAAGAAGTGTCTGTGTTTCATGTTGACCATGAATATCTAATAGTTCTTGCATAACTTTTCGCAAATCTTGAAGCGTAACAATTTGATTATTCAATCTACAAATACTTTTACCAGTGCTAAATATTTCTCTTTTTACTAATAAGAAGTCCTCGTCGATTTCTATATCAAGATTATGAAGTATATGAATAACATCTTTATTTTCATCTATATCAAATATGCCTTCAATAATCGCTTTCTTTTCACCATGTCGAACATAATCTGATGATGCACGCATTCCAATTAACTGGCCAATCGCATCTATGATGATTGATTTACCTGAACCCGTTTCACCACTTAGAACTGTTAATCCATCTGAAAAATGAATTTCTAATTCATCAATAATTGCAAATTGTTTTATTGATAAGGTTTGTAACATGAATTCATCGCATCCTTATAATAAATTGAAAATTCTTGTTTTAATTGTATTACTTGCGTCTTCATCTTTACAAATTAAAAGGCAAGTATCATCACCACATATAGTACCGAGAACTTCATCCCAATCGATTTGGTCTAGTATAGCGCCAATAGATTGAGCGTTACCAGGTAAGGTTTTTAAGACGAGTAGATTACCTGTACCTTCTATATTCACAAATGAGTCCATGAGATAACGACCCAATTTTTCTAATGGATGGTATTTTCGATCATTAGGCAAGCTATATACATACTGACCTGATGTTGCAGGAACTTTGATTAACTGTAATTCTTTAATATCACGTGATACGGTAGCTTGCGTAACATTAAGGTCGTATTCATTAAGACGTTTTACTAGTTCGTCTTGAGTTTCTATTTGTTCGCTTGAGATAATTTCTCTAATCTTTATGTGTCTCACAGATTTTTTTGCCATTATGAACACTCCTATTTTCGAATAATTATACAATAATTTTAACACATCATTTTTTTTACTACTACTATTGTTATTATGCATACTTAACTGATAACTCAATAATCGTAAATTGTTTTATTTAAATACTAATAGGTACAATTAGTTAATTTGTATTGAAAAAATGTATAAACGAATAAATAAATATGTAAACTAAAATTAGGATATAAATGTAATACCACAATTTAAAATAGTGTACTAAAACACCCTTCAACGCCAGTTTTTAAACAGTAGCTTTGAAGGGTTAATATTAATGATAATTAATGATCACGTGTGTAGAAAAGCTCAACGATATCTAATAGAGGTTTAATATCATAGTGAGAAGAAAGTTGTTCTATTGATTCTATGGCAGCATCTTTATGGAAATTTAATTTATTTTCAGCACCATCTTTACCTAATAAAGAAACATACGTACTTTTGTGATTTTCGATGTCACTACCAACTTTTTTTCCTAATTTAGATTCATCACCATATACGTCGAGCAAATCATCTTTAATTTGGAACATCAAACCCATATGATTACTAAAATCTTCAAGAGATTGTGATGTAGACTTGTCTACTTTAGCAATATCAGCTGCACTTAATACCGCGAATTGAAGTAATGCTCCTGTTTTAGCTTTATGTATCTGTTCAAGTGTATCCAAATCAACAGGTGTATCTTCACTTTGCATGTCTAATGTTTGTCCTCCGACCATGCCTAAGTGACCACTGTTATGCGCTAATCTGGAAAGTATTTTAACTTTGACGTCAGATTCTAATAATTCATCATCAGCAATGATTTCAAATGCCTTAGTTAGTAGTGCATCACCAGCTAGAATAGCTTTCCATTCACCATAGACTTTGTGATTGGTAAGTTTACCACGACGGTAATCATCATTATCCATCGCAGGAAGATCATCATGAATTAAAGAATATGTGTGAATCATTTCCAATGCCAATGCAGTTTTTTTACCTTTTTTATAATCTTGATTTAATACATCTAATGTTAAAAATAAAAGAAGTGGTCTTATTCTTTTACCACCTGCATTGAGAGAATATTGCATACTTTCTTCTAGATTAGTATTTAGTGGTGAAGTTTCGATTACACCGTCAAGAGCACTATTAATTTGATCAATTAATTCATTCATTGACTTCTTTGCCATTTTCTTCATCCTCTGCTTCATCTTTAATAAGTTGATTTACTTTCTTTTCAGCATCTTTAAGTGTTGCATCACATGTTGCAGAAAGTTTCATACCACGTTGATATAACTCTAATGATTCTTCTAATGATACAGTCTCATTATCTAACTTTTGAACGATATTTTCTAACTCTTGCATCATTTCTTCAAAACTTTGTTGATCTTTACTCATGTTCACACCTAACCTTTTTAACGATGGCATCTACGCTACCATCTTTCATTGCTAATGTAATTTCATCATCTTTACTTAAATCCTGTGTACTTGTAATGACTTTATCATCTTTATTAATAATAGAATAGCCTCTTAACATAGTATTAGTAGGACTTAAATTATTTAATAGTTCAACTTTATTTTTGAGCTCTAATTTATTATTATGAATGTTTTTAATTGTTAGATTTGATAAACGATTTTTTACATTCATTAGTTGCTTACTATTTTGTAATATAGTTTGATTTAATGTTTTTACATTAAAATTCTGATGAAGAACTTTTAATTGATATTTTTTATTCTCAATTTTGGATAATAATAATTGAGTTAGTTGTCTTTCTAAATCATCTTTGCGTTGTATCTGTTGATCGTATAATAATGAGGGTTGTTTAAACTTATAATAAGATGCTAAATGATCTAGTTGTTTATGTTGTTTTTCAAGATATTGTTTAATATACCTTGATAATGAAAATTGGTATTGCTTAATTTGTTGCATCAATTCGTACTGGTCTGGAGACGCCATAACTGCAGCTTGTGTTGGTGTTGCTGCTCTGACATCTGCTACGAAATCACTGAGTGTAAAATCGGTTTCATGTCCAACAGCTGAAATAATGGGTGTTTGACACTCAAAAATCGCTTTAACAACATCTTCTTCATTAAAGTTCCATAAATCTTCTATAGATCCACCACCACGGCCTACTATAATAGTATCAACGCCAAGTGAATCAGCATACTTAATATTTTTTATAATATCCTCTTTGGCTTGTGTACCTTGTACTAAAGTACTTATTTGGATTTTATCGGCCAAAGGATATCTACTATTTATTGTAGATTGAATATCTCTAATTGCGGCACCAGTACTAGCAGTTAAGATTGCAATTTTCTTAGGGAATCGAGAAATAGGCTTTTTATGTTCATTATTAAAAAAGCCTTCTTTTTTTAATTTTTGTTTTAATTGTTCTAACTTTTGATACAAGTTCCCTATACCATCTAATTCCATTTTATTCACATAAATTTGATAATTTCCACGTCGTTCATATACTGAAACACGTGCTTCTAAAAGAACTTCATCACCTTCTTTTGGCTCAAAAGTAAGCTGACTCGCATTACCTTTAAACATCATTGCACTTATCACACTATCCTTATCTTTAACGTTGAAATAAAGGTGTCCACTTGAATGTTTTTTAAAGTTAGATAGTTCACCTTTTAGTAAGATAGATTGCAAGTGTGGGTCCTGATCAAATTTATATTTAATATATTTCGTTAAAGTTGTAACGCTTAAGTATTCAGACATTGTCATCACTCAAATTAATTATTTTATGTTACTCAACACACCATTTATAAATTTATAATGCTCATCGTCGCTAAATTGTTTTGCTAATTCTACAGCTTCATTAATGATTACTTTTGGTGGTGTATCACTATGCAATAATTCAAATGTAGCCATTCGTAATATTATTCGGTCTGTTTTTAATAAACGTTGAAGTGACCAATCTTTAAGATGTGGCTTAATAGTATCATCTAGAACTGGCTCATGATCTTTAACACCTGTTACTAACCAGTGTATAAAATCAAAGTCTAATTCAGGCTCATCATCTTTTATGAAATTAATGGCTTCATTTATTGTTAATTCTGTGTCTTTCATTTCTAACTGAAACAAAGTTTGAAATGCTTGCATTCTTGATTCTTTACGACTCATAAATAACTCCTTATTAAATGTAATCTATATATTATTCGACAGTAATATGCATGATGTGAACGTTAATTTCTTTTGGCTCAATAGCAGTCATCGTTTTAATTGAGTTAAAAATAGATGTTTGAATTTTGCTTGCAAATTTTGAAATATTTATACCATGCTTAATAGAGCAATATACATCAATTTGAATGCCATCTTCTTTAACATCAATTTTTAAATTTCTATTGAGGTTTTTACGACTTATTTTTTCAATGTTACTATTTTTCAATTCTGAAAAATGTCCAGTTACCCCTTCTACCTCAGAAACAGCTATACTTGCAACTACAGAAATAACTTCAGGTGCAATTTCAATTTTACCTAAGTTTGAATTTGAATAATCTGCTACTTTAACCATTTGGTTTAACCTCCTACTCCTCGTCATCCATAATATTATATTGTTCTAAGAAGTTAGTATTAAAAGATCCACTTCTAAATATATCATTATTCATAAGTTTTAAATGGAAAGGAATTGTTGTATCGATTCCTAAAATTAAATACTCACTTAATGCTCTAATACCAGTCATAATTGCTTCATCACGCGTTGGTTCATGAACAATGAGTTTAGCTACCATAGAATCATAATATGGAGGAATTGTATAATTTGTATAACAAGCTGATTCGATTCTCACACCATATCCGCCTGGAGCTAGGTATTGTGTGATTTTACCAGGAGATGGCATGAAGTTCTTATATGGATTTTCAGCATTTATACGATATTCTATTGCATGACCATTGATGGTAATATCTTCTTGAGTGTATGGCAGTGCTTCACCCATCGCAACTTTTAGTTGTAATTTTACTAAATCAA
Source organism: Staphylococcus sp. HMSC062A01 (assembly GCF_001836805.1). NCBI lineage: Bacteria > Bacillati > Bacillota > Bacilli > Caryophanales > Staphylococcaceae > Staphylococcus > Staphylococcus sp. HMSC062A01. Next base: position 88,188 of record NZ_KV830621.1, on the reverse strand, counting down.
TGCCAGTAACCATTTCAGTGACAGGATGTTCAACTTGAATACGTGTATTCATTTCCATAAAATAAAATTGATTATCATTTAAATCATATATAAATTCAATAGTACCTGCATTTTCATAATTAACTGCTTTTGCGGCTCTTATAGCTGCATTACCCATCTCTTCACGTTGCTCATCAGATAAAATAGGCGATGGAGATTCTTCGACTAACTTTTGCATGCGTCTTTGAATCGTACAATCTCTCTCTCCGAGATGAATGACATTTCCATGTTGATCTCCAATAATTTGAATTTCAATGTGACGGAAGTTCTCAATAAATTTTTCAAGGTAAAGACCGCCATTACCAAAAGCAGTTTCTGCTTCTTGTTGAGTCATACGATAGCCATTCTCAAGCTCTTTCTCTGTTCTAGCCACTCGTATACCTTTTCCACCACCACCTGCAGTAGCTTTAATAATTACTGGATATCCAATTTCTTTAGCAATTTGTTTTGCATCTGAAATGGTTGTAACTAGCCCATCACTACCTGGAACAACTGGGACATTAGCTGCAATCATTTCTGCTTTTGCAACGTCTTTGATGCCCATTTTTTGGATAGACTCATAGCTAGGACCGATAAATTTCAATTGGCATGCTTCACACAACTCTGCAAAGTCACCATTCTCAGCTAAAAAGCCATATCCTGGGTGAATACCATCACAACCGGTTGAAGTCGCAATTGATAATATATTTGGAATGTTCAAATAAGAATCTTTAGACTGAGTTGGACCAACGCAATATGCTTCATCAGCAATTTGAGTATGTAACGCGTCTTTGTCACCCTCAGAATAAATGGCAACAGTTTGTATGCCTAAATCATGACAAGCTCTAATGATTCTAACCGCAATTTCTCCACGATTAGCGATTAAGATTTTTTTCATTATTTCACCTTAAATAACGGTTGGCCATACTCTACCATTTGTCCGTCCTCTACTAATATTTCAACTATTTCTCCAGTAACCTCAGCTTGTATTTCGTTAAATAATTTCATTGCTTCTAAGATGCACACTGTAGATTCATTGGTAACTTTATCTCCGACTTGAACAAATGCATCTTCTTCTGGCGATGGCGATTTATAAAATGTACCCACCATAGGGGCATTGATTGTTTGGTATGATGAATCATCTGTATCGATTTGATCATTATTTTGTGGAACAGGTGATTCTGTTGCACTTTGATTTGGTGTTGCCATCGTTGATGCTGCTGGTGCTAATGGTGTTTGTTGTGTATATTGCGGTGTAATTATTTCTGTCTCTTTCTGTTTTTTTAGGTTGACTACACTACCTTTGTTATCTTCAATATTAATTTCAGTTAAACTTGATTGATTAAGAATTTCGATTAATTCTTTTATTTCTTTAAAATTCATAAGTTACTGACTCCTTGAATTAGTTTTCATCTACCAATATATTTTACTTGACTGAACTTGCCAATTCAAGCATGTGTCATTTTAGGGAATTACATCTTACTATTTAATACTTACTATTATTGATAAATGGACTTTTGTAATTTATATAAAATAACGATTTAGATATTAAAAAAAGTCTTTCCAATTAGTAATTTAGAAAGACTTTAGCTAGTGTTAACTAAGCTCTTGAGATATAGCTTCCGTCGCTAGTGTTAATAACTAATACATCACCTTCATTAACGAATAAAGGTACATTTAGAGTATAACCTGTTTCAACTGTAGCTGATTTAGTTGCTCCAGTGGCAGTATCACCTTTGATACCTGGCTCAGTTTCAGTAACTTCTAATTCAACAGTTTTAGGTAGTTCAACTCCGATTGTTTCACCTTCATATGATTGGATCTGAACTTCCATGTTAGCTTTTAAATATTTTAATTCATCTTTTAAATAATCAGCTGATAATTCAGTTTGATCAAACGTCTCATTATCCATGAATACATGATTATCTCCATCAGCATATAAATATTGCATACGACGATTTTCAATCATCGCTTGTTCAACTTTTTCCCCAGCTCTAAATGTCTTTTCTTGAATTGCACCTGTTCTTAAATTACGTAATTTAGAACGTACAAATGCAGAACCTTTACCTGGTTTTACATGTTGGAAATCGATAACTTTCCAAATGCCATTATCTACTGAAATTGTTAAACCTGTTTTAAAATCATTAACCGAAATCATTCAGTTTCCTCCTCAAATATGCGCTTTCTATAAAATAATAAGGTCTTTTGTACATTTAGTAAAGACTTCACAACCATTTTCAGTTATTAAAATGTCATCTTCTATGCGTACACCACCAAGACCATCAACATAAATACCTGGTTCAATAGTAACACAATTATTTACTTCTACTATACCGTTTGCATTTTTAGATAATAGTGGTCCCTCATGTATGTCTAAACCAATACCATGTCCAAGAGAGTGGCCAAATGCTTCTCCATAACCGTGAGATTCAATATAGTCTCTTGATAACGCGTCAGCCTCAGCTACAGTCATTCCAGCTTTGATTTCGTTTATTGCTTTAATTTGGGAATTGAGAACGATGTTATAAATATCTTTCATCTTGGGGTCAGGTTCCCCAATAGCAAATGTTCTTGTTATATCAGAGCAATATCCTCTGTAGTATGCCCCAAAATCAAGCGTAATCATATCGCCTTGCTCTATGACTTTATCGCTTGCTACACCATGAGGTAAAGCGCCTCTATTGCCAGATGCTACAATCGTGTCAAATGAAGGGCCATCTGCTCCTAATTCTAACATTTTAGCTTCTAATTTAGCTTTTAATTCTCTTTCAGTCATTCCAACCTTTGCAATATCTAATACATAGTTATATGTATCATCAACTATTTTAGCAGCGTATTTGATCTTTTCTATCTCTTCGGGTGTCTTTATTTCCCTGATTTTTTCAATCTCATTGCCAATAGAGATTAATTTAGCTTTCGATTGATCTAATGTTTGGTATGTATCGTAACTCACTAAGTGTCCTTCAAAACCAACATGATTAAATTGTTCATTATTAATAATTTCTACAATCGCTTCAATTAAACCACCACTGCGTTTGATGATGTTAAATTCAGTTGCCTGATTAGTTGCTTGTTCAATATATCGAAAATCAGTAATTAATTGATAGTTATTTTTTGAAATTATTAATGCACCACTTGTACCAGTGAAATCTGATAAATATCTACGATTATAATCTGATAAAATAACTAAAGCATCTAATTGTTGAACCTCTAGTAAGTCTTTAACTTTTGCTAATTTATTCATACAAATCACTCCTAGTATAACGTTTGTACATTTGCTCTATTTACATTAAAATAATAGCATAATTATTTTAGAAATAAAGAGATTTTGGTTTAGGGAGATTTTAATGAAAAAATTAATCGTTATAATTGGAGCTTCATGTTTATTGGTTGGTTGTGGCTCTCAAAATTTAGGACCATTGGAAGATAAGACAACCAAATTAAGAGATCAAAACCATAACTTGAAGTTAGATATTCAACAGCTAAATCAAGATATAAGTAATCAAAAAGCACAGGTTGAGGCTCTTAATAAAGATAAAAAAAATGTTTCCAAAACAGTTGATAATAATAAAGAAGCCAAATTTTTAGATGCTTCGTCTAAATATTATCAAGATATTACTAAAATTATTAGTAATTATAATCAGTTGGATTTGTCTAAAAATAAGAAAGAAGACAAAAAGCAAAATCTTGAAAAATTAAATACTATTGCTAATGGTATTGATGATGCTTATGGTAAATATAAGGGTGCCGTAACTAAAAAAGATTTATCTAGTGCAAATAAAAATGAAGATAAAAATATTAGACAAATTAACAAAGAGTTACAATCAGCATTTAAAGATATTAAAAGCGGATATGAAAATAATAATACGAATAAATTGAATAAAGGTAAGACTAAACTATCTCAAGTGAACATGTCTAACAATTCATAATAGGAGTTTTTGATTTGAAAAATATATTTTTTTATTTAGTAATTTTAATCGCTGCGATTGGCTTGATTTTGAATTTAAATGTATTCATGATGTCTTTTGCTAAAACGATTTTCACCTTTTTAATCATTGCGTTAATTATTTATTTAATATACTATTTCTTTTTCTTAACTGAAGATCAACGTAAATATAGGAGAGCAGCAAGAAAATATAAAAAGAGAAATAGAAAATAAAAATAATCATAGGATGACCAATTATTAGCCATCCTATGATTTTTTATTTTTTATATAACCATTCATCAGAACGATATTTTTCTTCTAATTCTTTTACTTCTTTTATTTGATCATCTGATAAAGTAAGTGGTTTAAATTCTATGTTTAACCCCTTTTTAAATCCTTCTTCAAATGCTTTTTCCATCTCTTCAATTGATATATGTCTATCAGCAATATCATTAATCGCTACAGCTTTATCAACAAACGCTTTTTTCATCTTATCTTTTAGACGATCATTTTTGAAAATGAACATATCGAACAGCTCATCAACGTTAACATCTTGTAATAAGGAACCATGTTGTAGTATAACGCCTTTTTGTCTAGTTTGAGCGCTTCCTGCAATTTTTCTGCCTTCAACAACTAATTCATACCAACTAGGTGCATCAAAACAAACAGCACTTCGAGGTTGTTTTAATTTTTCTCGTTCTTCTTTGGAACGTGGAATCGCAAAATATGCTTCAAAACCTAACAATTTAAATCCTTCAAGTAATCCTTCAGAAATGACACGATATGCTTCAGTTACGGTAGAAGGCATATTAGGATGTTCTTCCGAAACAATAACACTATATGTTAATTCTTTATCATGAAGAACCCCTCTACCACCAGTTTGTCTTCTTACTAATCCAAATCCTTTTTCTTTAACTTTATCAATGTCAATTTCTTTCTTTAATCTTTGAAAATACCCTACAGATAACGTTGCAGGATTCCAAGTGTAAAATCTGACAACAGGGTCAATTTCCCCTCTTGATACGAAGTTTAAGAGTGCTTCATCCATTGCCATATTATAATATGGATCATGGCTTCCTGTATTTATAAAATTCCATGTCTCTGTCATAAAATAATCTCCAATCACAACATATAATTATCTATAGAAAAATATTAAATTTTACATATAAATCTTTGATAAAAATAGCTAATAAAAAATTTTGATAAATTTAGCTAACAGCCTTATAATTATAATATCGGTTAATTAGGGAGGATGCAATATGAATGTATCTTTGATTATAGCTTTAGCTATTATAGTCATAATTATTTTATATATGCTTGGAAATTGGTTTATGAATAAACGAGCAGTCACTGAACTTGAGCAGAATGAATTTCACAAAGGTTTAAGAAAAGCCCAAGTGATTGATGTTCGTGAGAAAGTAGACTATGATTACGGACATATTAACGGCGCTCGTAATATTCCAATATCAATGTTTAGTCAAAGATATCAAGGTTTACGTAAAGATCAACCTATTTATCTTTGTGATGCAAACGGTGTTGCAGGGTATCGTGCAGCACGTATCCTTAAAAAAAATGGCTATAAAGATATTTATATGTTAAAAGGTGGATACAAAAAATGGACAGGTAAGATTAAAACTAAAAAATAATCTCTTGTCTGCTTACTAACTCTTAAAGATGTTCTTTAAGAGTTTTTTAATTATTTATGTGAAAATCATTTAGAAACGTTATCTAAATATAGAATAAACATAAAATATTTCACATAAAATTAAAATAAGGAAGACCCTATAATCAATTAAATTGGTTACAGGGTCAAAGTTTTGAATATTATTCTTTTTCTTCATGTAGATTATCAAATTTTAAAACAGGCTTACGCGCAGCTGTAGTTTCATCTAATCTATCAATTATTGTATTATGTGGTGCTTCTAATACTTTATCTGGATCATTTTTAGCTTCTTCAGCAATTTGAATCATAGCATCAATAAAGTAATCTAACGTTTCTTTAGATTCTGTTTCAGTTGGTTCAATCATCATACCTTCCTCAACGTTAAGTGGGAAGTAGATTGTTGGTGGATGAACACCAAAGTCTAATAAACGTTTTGCCATGTCTAATGTACGGACACCATGTTCTTTTTGTTTAGAACCACTTAATACGAATTCATGTTTACAATATTGTTCATATGGTATTTCATAGTGGTCTTTTAAGCTAGCTTTAATATAGTTAGCATTAAGAACTGCTGCTTCAGAAACCTCTCTTAAACCTTCAGCACCCATAGTTCTGATATATGTGTACGCTCTTAAGTAAATACCAAAGTTACCGTAGAATGGTTTTACACGTCCAATTGAGTTTTTAATATCATTATCGTATTTAAAAGTATCTCCATCTTTGATTACCATTGGCTTTGGTAAATAACTAGCTAATTCTTTTTTTACACCAACTGGACCTGAACCTGGACCACCGCCACCGTGAGGACCAGTGAAAGTTTTGTGTAAGTTTAAATGTACCGCATCAAATCCCATATCTCCAGGACGTACTTTATCCATAATGGCATTTAAGTTTGCACCGTCATAGTATAATAATCCGCCTGCTTCATGTACAATTTCACGGATTTCCATGATGTTTTTCTCGAAAATACCTAAAGTGTTAGGATTAGTTAACATTATTGCAGCAGTATTTTCATTAACAACGCGTTTTAAGTCTTCGATATCAACTTCACCACGTTCATTTGATTTAACTGTAACAGCTTTAAAACCAGCAAACGACGCAGATGCAGGGTTTGTACCATGAGCTGAGTCAGGAACAATAACTTCATCACGATGACCTTCACCATTATCTAAATGATACGCTTTGAAAATCATTAAAGCAGTCCACTCACCATGAGCACCTGCAGCTGGTTGTAATGTAACTTCATCCATACCAGTAATTTCTTTAAGTTCTTCTTGTAAACTATACACAATTTCTAAAGAACCTTGAACTTGCTCTTCTTCTTGTAAAGGATGTGACTCTGCAAATCCAGGTATGCGAGCAACTTTTTCATTGATTTTAGGATTATATTTCATAGTACATGATCCAAGTGGATAAAAACCTGAATCTACACCAAAGTTTTTATTTGATAATTCAGTATAATGACGAACTAAATCTAATTCTGCAACTTCAGGAAACTCTGCTTTATTTTTACGAATAAATTTATCATCAAGAATACTTTCAACTGAATCTGTTTTTATATCGCTTTGAGGTAATGAGTATGCATATCTACTTTCTCTAGATCTTTCAAAAATTAATGGACTTGATTTACTTACTACCATTTAGCTCACCAGCTTTCTTAACAAATGTATCAATTTCATCTTTAGTTCTTAATTCAGTAACAGCAATTAACATATGATTTTCAAAATCTGCTGAGGCTTCACCTAAATCAAAGCCTCCAATGAAACCATGTTCTGCTAATTTTTTATTTATATCTTTGATTGGTTGATCGAATTTGACAACAAATTCATTGAATGAAGTACCATCAAGCACTTCAAAACCATTGTCTTTAAATTGATTTTTAGCATAATTTGCGTGTTCTAAGTTTTGAACTGCAATGTCGTAAATACCTTGTTTACCAAGAGCTGACATAGCAATTGATGATGCAAGTGCGTTTAATGCTTGGTTTGAACAGATATTAGAAGTGGCTTTATCACGACGAATATGTTGTTCACGGGCTTGTAAAGTTAGAACGAATCCACGGTTACCTTCATCATCTTGTGTTTGTCCCACTAATCTACCAGGCACTTTACGCATTAATTTTTTTGTAGTTGCGAAATAACCACAGTGTGGTCCACCAAATTGTGTTGGTATACCAAATGGTTGTGTGTCTCCTACTACAATATCAGCACCAAATGAACCTGGAGCTGTCAATAGGCCTAAAGCTAGTGGATTAGCATAAACGATAAATAATGCTTTTTTGCCTTCAATAAATGATTGAATTTTTTCTAAGTCTTCCACTGAACCATAGAAGTTTGGATATTGAACTGCTACTGCAGCAGTTTCATCGTCTACAGCCTGTTCTAATTTTTCTAAGTCTGTAATTGTTCCATCTAAATCAACTTCAACAATTTCAAATTCTTCTCTAACTTTAACGTAAGTTTTTAACACTTGAAGTGCTTGATAATGAAGACCTTTAGATACTACAATTTTATTTTTCTTAGTATGATTAAATGCTAAGATACAAGCTTCAGCAAAACTAGTGATACCATCATACATAGATGAGTTAGCTACATCCATATCTGTTAATTCACAAATTAATGTTTGGAATTCAAAAATCGCTTGTAATTCACCTTGTGAAATTTCTGGTTGATATGGTGTATATGCTGTATAGAATTCAGAACGTGAAATCATTGCATCTACAACAGCTGGAGCATAATGGTCATAAACGCCAGCACCTAGGAAAGACGCATGAGTTTCTTTAGTTACGTTTTTATTTGCAACTGTATTAAGTCTTCTTAATAAAGAAGTTTCAGCTTCACCACTAGCAATATTTAAATCTCTATTTAGTAAAATATCTTTTGGCACATCTCCGAACAATTCATTAATTGAACTTGCGCCAATTTTATCAAGCATTTCTTTTTTATCTTTTTCAGTTAATGGTATATAACGATGACTCACAATACACACCCCTTAATTATTTTTCAATTTGGTTTTTCTTAACAATTTTAGCTTTAAGCTGTCTTTTACGTACTTGAACTAATAATTCTCGTCCCATTTCAAATTCATCTCGCTTAATAATTGCCATAGCGATTGATTTACCTGAAGATGGTGCTTGTGTTCCTGAAGTAACTTCCCCAATTTCGTTACCATCAAGGTCTAAAACAGGATAACCAGTTCTTGCAATACCTTTATCAAGTAACTCTAAGCCAACAGTTCTACGTTCTGAACCATTTTCTTTTTGGTCTTTTAACACTGATTTACCGATGAAGTCTTCTTCAATCAGTGGTTTAGCAGCAAAAGCAATTCCGCCTTCATATGGTGTGATAGATTCTGTTAAATCTTGACCATGTAATGGAAGGCCAGCTTCTAATCTTAATGTATCACGTGCACCGAGACCGCATGGCACTACATTATATTCAATGAAGCCGTTCCAAATGTCTACTGTGTCTTTTGCTTTACAATAGATTTCAAATCCGTCTTCACCTGTATAACCAGATTGAGATAAGATAACATTTTTTCCAAATAGAGTAACGTTTTGTTGGAAATCAAATGGTTTCATTTCACTTACATTTATATCAACTAACCCGCTTACCAAATCTCTTGCTTTAGGACCTTGAACAGCTAACTGACCGAATTGATCAGATACATTTGATACTTCAACATCAAATTTAGGTGCATGTTTTTGTACCCAAGCAAAATCTTTATCTGTATTTGCAGCGTTAACAATCAATAGATAATCATTGTCGCCGATTTTGTATGTTACTAAGTCATCAATAATACCGCCTTCTTCGTTACATAAAGCAGTATATTGAGCTTTAGTATCAGTAAGGTTGTTAGTATCGTTTGAAAGTAAGTATTGGACAAATTTACTTGCATCATTGCCTTTTATAGAGATTTCTCCCATATGGCTTACATCGAACATACCTACTTCATATCTAACTGCATTATGTTCTTCTTTGATACTTGTAAATTGAACAGGCATTGCCCATCCACCGAATTCTACTATTTTTGCACCACTGTCAATATAATTTTGATACAATGGTGTTTTTTTTAATTCGCTTGTCATTAGAAAACCCCCTATAATTTTTATAAAAAACAGAGTAGCAAATAGCTACCCTGTTTATACACTTAATCCAGGAATGCGTAGCAGTATTATCCTTTTGCCTGAGAGTTTAGTAGTTAACTTGCACCTTCGGCGATAAAAATTATTATACTTAAATTTAAGTATAATAATTTTTATTCTCTCTAATACTGATCAACCGCAAATAAGATAATTTATAATCTCATTATAAATTTCTCTGATTGTTTTATCACTATTCACTTTCATGAATGCGATTTCATTATATCTTGAAATCCTTGATAAATACAAGTTATTTAACTGTTTTTTGGATTTATCAATTGCATTTGGTCTATGATTATCGTTTATTACTCTCTTGAAGATAACATCTATGTCACAATCTAGCCAAAAAATGTATTTATACTGTCTCAAATGATTTAGTGATTCATTATATTCGATAACACCACCACCTGTTGCAATAACATCGTATTTTTTTGTACATTCAATTAAGTAGTTATATTCAATTTTCCTAAAACCGATTTCTCCAAGTTCCTCAAAGATATCTGGTATTGTTTTATTTTCTTTTATTTCTATATATGCATCTAAATCTATGAAACTTAATCGATTTTCTAATGATAAGTATTCTCCAATAGTACTTTTACCTGTGCCCATAAAGCCGATAAGAATTATTGGTGATTTTTTTTTATTCAATAGCATCACCCTTTTTAAAATAGTTGATTTATCTTCAAATCATAATAACTACTAATGTTATGAATTGTCTTCAATTTTAAACTATATTGAGTTGTATAAAAAGAGATGATTGATAAATATATGATAAATATGAGCATAGTATAGATGCTTATGAAACCTTTATAGTTATAAATAAAGTGTTTTGTCATAGAAATTCTCCCTACTTCCAATTCTTAAAAACACTTCTATAATTCCTTTATGATTAGAAATGAACTTCGCATTTAAAACATTATTTAGTAGTGTAATATTCCCTCTATTATTACTTACAAAAATAATTTTTTGATTTTGATATTTAATGAAACTATTTTGATTCTGTTGTTTAAGTAAAATTGAATGTTCATCAATTAATTTTAAAGAAATTGCTTTAGAATTGGTCATTTTATTAAGGTCCAATTGAAAAAATGAATATTCTAATTGGTCAAATTCATAGGCCGCACTTAAGTAAGTATCAGTCAAACGAAATAGATGGGGTATTATAGTTAAAATGATTATAGTAATTAATAAGGATATTAGCATTTCTATAAAAGTAAATCCTTTAGTTACTAAGCTGAACACAGACCTTATTCTTAGATAAACTATTATTATTGCATATCGTATTTTTATAAATTTTAATTTCATATTTTCCTATAGTAATCCCCTTCTTTAATTCTTTAATACTATAATGTTTTTGGCTTGTGATAATAGCACTTTTCATATCTAAAATTTCGTATTGATTACGTAAATTGAAATTTAATTGTTGTAATAGAGGTAAGAATATTAAAGTAATAAAAGTTAGAATCAAAAAACCTAATAAACTATCAATTAATAAACTTCCCCTAATTTGATAATTTAACAAATCTTATCCTTCCTTTATCAATGTTAAAAATTACTCTGTAAATATTCTCTTTAGCTTTCAAAATGATTGAACCAAAATGATTAATTTTACCTTCATTATTGAATGTTATGGTGTGTACTTTTGCAACTGAAATAATTTTAGTGCCAAATAATCCTAATTTGTATTTATTTCCATTTTGTTCAATAATATTCATTGCTGTTGCTTGTTTGCTAAATACAATTGTAATTGATTGGTTCTCAGCAATTGCTTTTGATTTGATAAACTCTAATTGGGTGATGATATTTTTTACTTTTAATTCATTTTCGATTAAATCTAATTTAGTTTTAGTATAAATGCTTGGGGAAATCATAATAATTATTATTAAAATTAATAAGGTAAGCAATGTTTCAAGAAGAGTAAACGCAGTAAATTGACTAGTTCGCAATAGCCTCACCATTAGATATTGTAATAGTTTCTCCCGATCTGCATTGTTTTTGTCCTTCTTTTATAAGGCCATCATTGATAAGATCATTTATATTAGAAGGTGTACGATTATGTTTTAAAGTATATGCTTCTATTTGACTATTTATCATTTTGACTTGAGCTTCACAACCTGTGGACTGGATATGTGCTGTTTGTTTTGCAATGTTTGGAATAATTAATATTAGTAATACACTGATAATTAGTAATACTAATAACATTTCTATTAGAGTAAAAGCTTTTAACTTTTTTAAATTTTCAAAGTGATTTTTCATATTAAACTCCTTATCATTTAATATTTTGCATTAACTGAAACATTGGTAACATAATTACTAAATACAAACTAACAATGAACAAGCCTAGAAACAGAAAAATAATTGGTTGAATGATTTTTGTATGAAGAAGTGATTTTTCTTTAAATCTATTAATTAAAATACTTGAGTAAATTTTAAGTTCTATATCTAATTTAGCACTTTTTTCTCCCTGCTTTATAAATTTAATTAAGTCTTTTTGAAAACACGGCATCATAGCTAAACTATTTGCTAAAGTTTCACCACTATTAGTTTTATCCATTAAAAACTCCCCTAGAAACCTTAAATATTCATTATCATTTTGTTTAATATATGTTGTAACAATGTCCTGTAAACTTACGCCATTTTTATAAAATAGACTTAAATCATTAGATATTTGATAAGTTTTAAAAATTTTATAATAGCTATTAAACAAAGGTATTGATGATAAAATAATTATTTTTTTAGAAGTTTCTATTCGTAATAATACTATGGTTAAAATTACAAAAATTAAAATTAAAATAGTAATGAAAAAGATAATAAAAGTAGGAAAAGAAGTAATCATTGAGGTTAGAAATTTCTGATAAAATGATAAATTTACATCCAAAGAAATGTATAGTTGTTCAAATTGCGGAATGACAGTATAGTTTAATACTACTATCATACACATAAAAATACAGCATAATAAGAGTGGATATTGAACAGCTTTAATTACTTGCTGTTTTGCAGATAAATTTGTCTTTAAATATTTGATGGACTCCTCTAAAGCGTCTTCTAAATTTCCATATTTTTGTGAAAAATAGATTTGAGTTGTAATTGAATTTGGATAACCTATCAAATTTAATACTTCATAACATGTTTCACCTGATTTAATAGATGCTATGATTTTATTTTTTAATTCTTTATCTCTGTATTTGAAATATAGGTTGATGAACTCAAAACTCTCTAAAAGTGTGAAGCCACTTTTTAATAAGTTTGACAGTGTTTCAAGTAAGTGAATCATTTGTGCACTCGTTAAATTCTTAGATGACAATTTAAAAATATTTACTTGCAGTATCTTCACAAATTGTTCCTTCTTTAGATAATAAATTTAATTGCTGTTCTAAATTATTAAAATTATGTGGCATTGTTTGTTCATGCTCGAAGAAATATTGTATCTGCTTTTTATCTATTGTTTCACAAATTAAGCGACGCTCATTCTGAGTAGTCGTTATTAATCTTTGATTAGAAATGATATTGATAGATTGAGTTAATTCTTGAATTGAAATTCCCATCTCAAGTAATCGAAGTAATGCACCTCTACAATTAGTAGAATGCATGGTTGATAATACAAGGTGTCCACTCAAACTAGCTTGAATAACACATTTAGCAACTTCTGCGTCTCTTATTTCACCTATTAAAATAATATCAGGATCACATCTTAATATAGCTTTAAATGAACTTATGTAGTCTATACCTGCCTTTTTATTTATTGATATTTGGGTAATGCCTTTTAGTAATTGCTCAACTGGGTTTTCGATAGTGATAACATTAAGATTTAATTCTTTATATGCATGTAGAACCATTTGATACATCAGAGTACTTTTTCCGGATCCTGTGGGTCCAGTTAATAGAATTAATCCCTGTTTTTTATTTACTAGGTGTTTAAAATCGTTAAATTCTTTATATTCTTTTTTTGCTTGAAAATATTGAGGAATTATCCTAATTACACAACTTTCTACACCTAAGGACAAAGGTAATGTTGAAATCCGTAAATAAAAAGTAGATTTAGATTGATAAGTATAACGACCACTTTGAGCGGATTGTTGAGATGAAACATCCAAACCTGATTTGAACTTCATAAATACTAATAATTTTTGATATACATCTAAGTTGAATATTTCATAAAGTTCAAGATAATCATTAATTCTAAATTTAATATGAACTTCATCAACTGAAGGGATAAAATGTATGTCGCTCGCATTTTTTGAAATAGCTTTATTAACTATCTCTCTGAATAATAGTTTCAAAAAAACACCTCCTACATATATAAACGTAAGAGGTGAAGAAATTACTTTATTTTATTGGCCATCTAAAAATGGATTTAATTGCTCGTCATCGACTGTTGTATATGGACCATGGCCAGGGAATAATGGTAAATCGCCTTCTAATTCAAATAATTTATCTTTAATAGAATCAACCAGTGTTTCATAATCACCGCGATATAAGTCAGTACGACCTATACCATTGTTAAATAACGTGTCACCGACTACTGCGAAATCATCAAATACATACGTCAAACTTCCAGGAGAATGACCAGGAGTATGCAGTACATTGAATTTAAATCCTTCAATATTGGACTCACCTTCATCTAATTGGTTTGGTTTGACGTTACTAGTAATTAAAGGCATACCATATTGCTTAAACTTAGCAGAACCATTTTTATCAGGATCCTTTAGAAAACTAAACTCCTCTTTATTCATGTATAAAGGTACTTCATATTTATTAACGACATCGTCTAATGCACCAATATGATCAAAGTGCGCATGTGTTAATAAAATTGCTTTTAATGGTTTGTTAATTTGATTTAATTTTTTTAAAATCTTATCTGGTTCACTAGCAGGATCGATTAATATAACACTTTCTTCATTCTCAATAAAATATGCATTAGTATCTACCAATCCTAAAGTTAAGCTTGAGATTTTCATATTATTCTCCTTGATTATCGATATGTTTTTGAACTGATTTTAGTTTATCATTCATTTTACGAGATTTATCGCGTCTATCATCTATACGTAAGTTTGTACAAACTCTATCAATACCTTTATTAAATGGCAATTCATGGATTGCTTGTACTACTTCGAATAAGTCTTTTAAATCCCCTTCGATTAGAGTATTCATTGGGGTTAATTGATAATCAATTTTTCCTTCTTGTTTAAAACTTTCTAATTTCATTTGTATCTCTGCAATATATTTACTAACACTTGGTCCTTCAGTTCCAACTGGAATAATAACTACATCAACAATAGCCATTATTTAACACCACCCTTTTCTAATATATATGTTTTAATTAGCCCTGCTGCACCAGTTATTCCTGCATCATTTCCTAGTTGAGCTTGAACAATTTCAGTATCTTTTTGAGCGGGAGTGAATGTTAAGTTGTGGTACTCAGTTTTAATATTTTCGATTAAAATCAAACCAGCTGTTGACATACCTCCACCTAAAACGATGTATTTGGGGTTGCTTGTTGCGCTAATAATACTACATAAATAAGCGATGTGGTTTGCCACTTTTTCAGTAATAAAGATACAGAATTGATCACCGGCTTTAGCGGCATCAAATACGGCTTTAGCTGTAACTTTATTGTCTTTTATTAACGGTAATATTGATGATTTAAACGTTAATTTTGGATAATAAAAATTAACCAAATTAACGACACCAGTAGCAGAAGCAACAGTTTCTATACAACCTGATTTACCACAATTACAATTAAAGCGTTGATCAAAATCTGTTCTGATGTGACCTATTTCTGCACCTGATCCATTATGACCATGGACAAGTTCACCATTAGAGATAATACCTCCGCCTAAACCGGTACCTAATGTTATAGCAACTACATCGTTAGCACCTTGGCCTGCACCTTTATGTTTTTCTCCTAATGCCGCTACATTAGCATCATTATCAACATAAACAGGACAGTTAATAAATTCACTAAATATTTGTCGAACATTTACACTACCTGGCCAATGCAAATTAACTGCCCCATTAACAATGCCAGTTTCAAAATCAACAGGCCCTGGTACACCAATTCCAACACCAATGACATCATCAATTTTTAATTGGTGAGTTGAAAGTGTTCCGTTAAATGAATCATAGATATTCTTTAATAATGTTTTGCCCGTGTGGTCAGACGTATCTGTTTTAATAGACCATTTGTGTAGTTGTTCGAGTTCCCCATTGAATATTCCAAGTTTACAAGTTGTTCCACCAATATCTGCTGCTAAAATAATATCTTTCATTTATGCTCATTCCTTCTTTGTTTAATTAGTAAAATACATTTTAGGTATTCATCTTTAGATAGTAGTTCGTAATGATATAATGATTTTATTTCTTGTAGCATCATTTCATACATATCGTTTGGATTTTTAAAATAGATAATAAATCCATAACGCTTTAAAAGCTGTAATACATCATAGAAATTTTTAATTTCTCGATTCATTTGATTGATCCAACTCTTTTTTTAAATTTTTATAATCATTATTGTCAGAATTAATAGTTAAAGCTTTTTTTACATATTTGAGTGCTTTTTCATTATCATCAAGTGCTCTATTAGCAATTGCAAGTTCATAGTTCAAAAGACCAGAATTTGGATGGTTTTTTAAACCGCGTTCCCAATCCGCCATGCCCTCTGCTCTAGAACTTGTAGCTGCTGTTATAAGCCCCTTTAAATAATACGTTCGATCGTCATCATAACCTTTGTCAATTGTATGGTTTACAATTGAACTTGCCTCTTTATAATTATAGTCTAATATAGCATCCTCAATTAATTTATCATAAATATTTTCTTCTTTAATAGTAAAAATTCTTACCTGTAATGCAACAAACAAAACAAGCAATATAATTAAGAAAATCCAAAATAAATTACGGTTGTGTGTGAAATAATAACCAATTAAAGTGATTAAAACACCACCAATAAATCCTCCTAGATGAGCCATAATATTAATATTAGACATAAATAATGATAAAGCAATTAGCACTAATAATGCGATTAACATTTGACCAATTGTTTTTCTAGAATAGGTCTTACTTACAAACATCATTGCAAAAATTGAGCCTATTAGCCCGAAAATAGCTCCGCTAGCACCTACAGATACAGTATGAAGATTAAATGATAGTGAAATAAAATTTCCGAGTAAACCAGAAATTACATAAATCCCTAGCATTCTTAATGGGCCGACTATAGATTCGACTATCTTACCGAAAATAAATAATGATAGCATATTCATTAAAATGTGCTCAAAATTAAAGTGTAGAAACATGGATGTTATTAGACGATACCATTCACCATGAACGACGTTAAAGTGTACTAATCCACCTAAATCTAACAATTTAACATCGGAAAAATGATTTAGATAAAGAATCATTATTAGCCATATCAAAACGTTAATTATGATTAACCCATATGTCATAGGTGTAAAACGCAAAATATGTTTATCAATTGGGTTTTGTGACAATACACGTCGTTTATAGTAATTTGATAGTTTGTTATCTTGTCTAAACATTAATTTAGTTAATATATTATTATGAATCAATTTATATAAATCATTGTTATTTGAAACACTCATGCTTTCTATTTTAATGGGACTAGAGTCAGCGGATTTGATATTATCAAATATTTGATCTGTGAAATAATAATATTTAACGCTTTTTAATTTAAAATTGAGGTCATCCTCATATTGTTGATAATTATCCAACATTTTAGCTTTATCAAACTGAATTTCTTGGTTAGAAGCGATATCTTTCCTAAATATCACTAGCTTGTTTTTCTTTTTATGTATAAGCCAAATTTCAGTATCATTTTTATCAATATTTACAATGTGATAATTGTAATATTTTATAAAATAATAGATAGACTTCCAGAAGTATTTTTCTGTATCCATTAATTCCTCCAAAATTTAAGTATTGAAAATTATTAATTTTTCAACAGGTTGATCATGGGATTCGATATCAAACTGTGTTAATTGTAGGTCATAAATTAAACTAATAGTATTGGCATTTGAATCACTTAAGAAGCGATCATAATATCCTCCACCATAACCTATTCGATAACCATCATCTCTAAAAGCAACTCCAGGAACAACAATTAAATCTAATTGATCAGTAATTTCAGTGTCATCATTAACATATAATAAGCCTTTTTCATCCTTTTCAAGTTGGTTTAAAGATAGTAGCTGTTTAAAATTCATTTCTTTTAATTTGTAGTTTGTATTAGGAACAAAGACTTTCTTATCATAAGTTAACATCGTTTCGATGATGGGATAAGTATCTACTTCATGAGGCATAGATAAAACAATACCTATTCTTTTCGCGTTTTTATATTCAGTATTATTGATTAATTGATTCTTCAACCATGCGTCTGCACGAAGTTTGTGTTCTTTTTCTAATTGTTTCATTTGAGATAATATTTCTTTTCTAATCTCTTTTTTACTCATAACATCCCCACTCTCTAGACACTATATATATTATAACGTTATTAAAAGAGGATGTCATTTATATGAAATAAAAAAGGAGCTAGACAGAATCCATTATGGATTCATAGTCTTGCCCCTGTAAGGATGACTTGAGCCAAAAAACGCAACTTTAGCGTTTTTCGGCTCAAGTCGGCTACTGCAAATTAGCAATGTAGTCTTATAATATTATTTTTGAAACAAACTCTTTAGATGAGTTATTATTTAGTTTCACGGTGTAAAGTGTGTTTATTATCACGTGAACAATATTTTTTCATTTCAACACGTTCAGGATTAGTTCTTTTGTTTTTAGTAGAAATGTAGTTTCTATCTCCACATTCTGTACAAGCTAATGTTACATTTACGCGCATGTTAAATCCTCCTTACCTTTTCTAAATACGACTTTATAATCATACCACTTAGTTTAAAAATTGAAAAGTATTATTTTTGATGCTCTAAAAACTTTCAATTCATTAAAAGTAAAATAGTTATTTTTTATCGTCAAAGTAATAATTAATTACATCTCTTCCTAGGTCTCCACCATTTAACCATGGTGGTGGGACAGGTTGATTTGTATATACAATCGAGAATGATAGTTTAGGATTTTTGATAGGTGCATAACCTATATATGTTGAATTAACTCTAGATTCACCATCTTGGAATACTTCAGCAGTACCTGTTTTTCCTGCAGATGGTACTTTAGTTTTGTGGAAACTTGAATAACCTGTTCCATCTTGCTTATTGAATGCCATCTCAAACCCTTTTTGAACTTCATTAATTTCATCTTCAGAATTATTTACTTTGTTTAATACATTACCTTTGATTTTTAGTTTAACAGGTCCAATGTCATCACTATTTGTAGCATCATGAATTGCTAATCCAATGTGCGGTTGAATTCTATAACCATCATTAGCTATTGTAGAAACGTACTGTGATAATTGAATTGGACTATATGTGTCATATTGACCAATTGATAAATCAAGGTAATTGCCTGAATTGTTTGTTAATGATTCAATTTGACCAATTGTTTCATTTGGCAAGTCAATACCTGTTTTAACTCCCAATCCGACTTGATTAAGTCCTTTTCTTAATTTCTTGCCAGCTTCACTTATATCTGTAGGTAAGCCCATTCCACTATAGTAAGGATCTCCGGCTAATTTAAGAGCAGTTTTAAACATATACACGTTTGAAGAGTGCATTAATGCTTCTTTATCATTAATTCTGACTTTATCATTTTTATTAAAGTATGAGCGTTTTGTTAATCCACCTTTAAAATGAAGTGGCTCATCTATCATTTCCTCGCCAACTTTAATCGCATTATTTTGATATCCAGCTAATAGGGTTCCACCTTTTACTGAAGAACCAACTGCAAATTGACCAGTAAAGTTTCCTAAATCATAATCTGTTAGCTTACCATTTTTATCGATTTGTTTTCCTGCCATAGCTAAAATATCGCCATTTTTAGGATTTTGCACTACAATAAGCGCGTTATCCATATCTTTAGCACCTTGACTGCGTAACGTCTTGATTTGACTTTCTAATAAAGATTCTACTTTTTTCTGTAAGTCTATATCAATTGTTAACTGTAAATCATCGCCTCTAGATCCAGGATTGATTACTTCAGAGTTTATAACTTTTCCAGATTTATCAGTAGTATATTTCATTTCTTTTTTCTTACCACGTAATATATCTTCATATTGATATTCTAAATAAGATTTACCAACTCTATCATTTCGAGAATAACCTTTAGCTAAATATTGTTCGGTCAATTCTTTAGGAATACCTTCACTTGATGTAGATACACTACCAAATATACTTCTTAATGTATCTCCATAAGGATAGCGTCGGTCCCAATCCATAGTTGTATTTACACCTGGAAGACTATCAAGTTGCTGTGACACTGCAGCATATTCTTTTTCACTTACATCTTCATTCTTAATTGTTTGCGGGTTCATGGTAGAACCAGCAGACATTTCACGATAAATTGCTAAAACTTGCAAGTCTTTTTTTGATAAATTATTAATTTGTTTGTCTCCAACTTTTTTATATAATTGTTTATCATATTGATCTTGGGTAATACTACCTTCATTTAACATTGAAGTTTCTTTTTTCATTAATTTGTCTACTTCATCTTGATGTTTTTGAATCCAAAAATCTTGTTTATCTCTTTCAGTAATTTTGTCAGTTTTCATAGTAATAAGAGATGACAATTTTTTTGCAGTATCGAGCATATCTTTTTGACTTGTTTTCCTAGATCTTGTGTATGTAATCGTTAGTTTAGAAGCATTATCTACTAATACTTTTCCATTCCTATCAAGAATTCTTCCCCTAGGAACAGATTCATTTACAGTTATGTTTTCATCGTTTTTTACTAGTTGGCTATAATGGGAGCCTTGCGCAATTTGTAAATATCCTAACCTTAAAACTATAATTCCAAATATAACTACAATAGCACCAAACACAAAACTTATTCGTTTATTCATTGTGTGCTTTATTTTTTCATCATTAGACTTTTCCTTTAACCTTTTAAGCAAGATAACCTACCTCAATTATTAAACATGTTTACTCATAAATGATATATGAAAATTAAACATATTACCATCATTTTAATAAAAAAAGTGGCCTCTTATAGAGGCCACAAATTAATTAGGAAATATAGAATTATTTTGTTGCATTGTATAATTCGTCAACTTTTTCCCAGTTAACAACATTCCAGAAAGCACTAATATAATCTGGACGTTTGTTTTGATATTTAAGGTAATAAGCGTGTTCCCAAACATCTAAACCTAAGATAGGTGTTTTACCTTCAGTTAATGGGTTATCTTGGTTAGGTGTAGTAACAATTTCTAATTGACCATTGTTAACAACTAACCATGCCCAACCTGAACCGAAACGAGCTGCTGCTTTGTCAGCGAATTCTTTTTTGAATTCATCTAAAGAGCCCCATTGTTCTTTGATTTTATCAACAACAGTACCTTTTTCTTCAGAATTAGGAGTTAATAATTCCCAGAATAATGAGTGATTTAAGTGTCCGCCACCATTATTACGAACAGCTGTTTGAATATCTTCAGGTACACTATCTAAGTTAGCAACAATTTCTTCAATTGATTTAGATTCAAGATCTGTTCCCTCAACTGCAGAATTTAATTTGGTAACATAAGTGTTGTGATGTTTGTCATGATGGATTTCCATAGTTTGTTTGTCAATGTGTGGTTCTAATGCATCTGCTGCATATGGTAAATTTGGTAATTCAAAAGCCATAATTAATCATCCTCCTAAAAATTCGTTACATTTATAATAACAAGTTATTAACTAAGCAACAAAATATTTGCTTGCAACTAATATTAATACGCTTATTATTAACTTACTTTTATAATATAACTCAAAATGATAACTTTTAAACATAATTACAAATTATAATTGGTTATTTTTAAATAATTCCTACTTTTGACCTATGTATATCAAAATTTTTTAATTACATTTAATTTTAAGATTGTTAAATTGAATTAAAATATGATTTGTTTTCTATTTTGTTAATCTATTAATTCTTTAATGGAATTTTCAGTCGACTGACTCAAAAAAACTGAGAAAACTACAATTAACACTTTCTCAGTTTAGATTGCTAATATATATTTGCAATTTTGTCTTACAATAATTCATTATTAAATTATTTAAGTGTATTAGCAAAAAACAATTGATATTTATAATTCAAAAAAATTTATTTTGAGTTTTGTTTTTGACATTCTTCACATACGCCATAGACTTCTAGTTTATGGGTGTGAATATCTACATTAGGTAGATACATCTTTATTTGATCAATTGGGCAAAAATCAATAACTTTAGTATCACCACAATTTTCACAAATAAAGTGATGATGGTGATGATTCATACAAGCAATTCTAAATTTCATTTCACCATCTAATTCAGTACTCTCAATAATTTTTAAGTCTTTAAATAAATGTAAATTACGATAAATTGTATCGAAAGAGATACCTGGATAATCTTTGTCTAATTGTTGTTGAATATGTTTTGCATTAATGTATTTATCTTCTTTAACAAAAATATTAATCATATCTTCACGTTTCTTAGTATATTTCAAACCATTATCTTTTAAAATTTTAATTGCATCATTTGTATTCATAAGTTATTGCCCCTTTTTAAGTCTTACAATTGATTTTTGGAATAACATTGTAAGTCCTAATAATAAAACTAATAGTACTACAATAACACCACCAGGTGAAATATTCATATAAAATGCTAAAACAAGGCCCATTATAACTGAAAATTCGCCAATTATGACACTTAAAATGATTAATTGTTTGAAACCTTTAGTTATTCTCATTGCTATAGCAATGGGTAATGTTATTAATGCACTGACTAAAAGTATGCCAACCACTCTCATTGAAGCAGAAATTACCATAGCCACGATAACTATAAATAAAAATTGAATCCATTTAGGAATATTTACAACTCTACTATATTCTTCGTCAAATGAAAGTATAAATAATTCTTTATAAAATAAAGTAATAAATAAAACAACGACAATTGCTATAACTACAACCGTTAAAAAATCACTAAGACTGACCGCACTTATGGAACCAAATAGTAAACCTACAATTTCTTGGTTAAATCCATCTGCAAGAGAAATAAAAATGGCACTTAGTGCAATCCCTGTGCTCATAATAATTGGTATGGCAATCTCTTGATAGTTAGAATACGATGTTCTTAACTTTTCAATTAAAAGCGCACCTACAATAGCATATAATATACCAAACCACATCGGATTAATAATAGCTAGTGCGGGTGACAAAGTTAGTATAAACATGCCAAATGAGATACCGCCTAGTGTAACATGGCTAAGCGCATCTGCAATCAAAGATAATCTTCTTACAACTATAAAAGCACCAATTAAAGGTGCAATAAATCCAATTAAAATACCACTAAGTAATGAATATCTCATGAAGTCGAAATTTAATAACGCTTCAATCATGGATATCACTACTCACTTGTTTAATTAATACATTCATTTTGTTACTCCTAATATATTAAATTTTAAACTTCACAACATTCTCTATTATGTTGATGATCTACAAATTTAATGGGGTGACCATAAATTTTAGAAATTTCAACTTCGTCTAATTTTTTGAAGTCCTCGGTTGATCCATGGAAATGTAAATGCTTATTTAAGCATGCTACTTTTGTTGCTGTATCAGCTACAACGCCAATGTCATGTGTTACTAATATAATCGTTATACCTTCATCTTTTAATCTTTCAAGCGTTTCATAAAATTCACTTACATGTTTTGCATCAATACCATTTGTAGGTTCATCTAAAACTAAGACAGAAGGATTGGAGATTAAAGCTCTCGCAATTAATACACGCTGTTGTTGTCCGCCGGAAAGTTCTGCAATATTCTTGTTGATAAGATGATTGATATTTAATCTAGTTAAAACGTCATCGACAAGTGCTTCATCTTTTTTATTAAACTTTTGAAATAACTTTTTTGTTTTAGTAAGACCACTAAGTACCACTTCTTTAACACTTGCTGGAAATCCAGCATTAAAAGCTGTAGCTTTTTGTGATACGTAACTAATCTTTAAAGCAGATTGATTTTGCTTTTTATATGATTTACCATCTATATATATTTCGCCCTTTTGCAACGAAAGCAATCCTAATATGATTTTTAGTAAAGTAGACTTACCTGCTCCATTGGGACCCACAATTGCTAAAAATTCACCTTTATTTATGTGTATATTAATATTTTCTAAAACTTGTTTATTATCAAATTGATAATCGATATTTTTTAATTCAAAAACAGGTTGATTCATTATTTCACCTCGTTTAATACTATACAGTTAAGTTTAGAAGTTGTAAATAGTAATGTTTACGACTTGATTTAATAGATAATAAAATGGAGCGATACTGAATTATTGTAAAATTAATTGTATCACTCCTGAGAAAATTATTAAGTCTGTGAAGAGTTATGGTTTAACGCCTTTTAAGGTTATACAGCTATTGTTTTATTACATCATAGCCTTAAATATTAATATTTGATTCACTTCCAATTAATAATAATTATTGCTGAAGAATTTTATATTTTAATTCTGAATCAAATTGTTGTGCTTTTAACATCTCTATTTCAAATTTATAAGGTGGTTTCTTATTTTTTTTATCTTCACCAACATAGGGTGTTTCTAAAATTTTAGGTATATCCTTGAAAACATCATGGTGTACTACATAATTTAATGCGTCAAATCCAATGTGACCGAATCCAATATTTTCGTGTCTATCTTTATGAGCACCTTTCTCATTTTTACTATCATTAACATGAACCACTTTTATTCGATCTAAGCCAATAATTTTATCAAATTCATTTAATACACCATCGAAATCCTCTTTAATGTTATATCCAGCATCATGAGTGTGACATGTATCAAAACAAATTGATAGTCGATCATTATGAGTAACCCCGTCAATAATTTGTGCGATTTCCTCAAAACTTCGTCCAACTTCAGATCCTTTTCCAGCCATAGTTTCTAGAGCGATGCGCACATCATTATCATGAGTTAAAACTTCATTCAATCCTTTAATAATCTGTTGAATACCTTTATCAGCACCAGCGCCAACATGTGAACCAGGATGTAGAACAATATCTTTAGCACCTAAAGCTTGTGTTCGTTCAATTTCATTTTGAAGGAAATCTACCCCTAATTGAAAGACTTCCGGTTTAGTAGTGTTAGCGATGTTTATAATATATGGAGCATGGACGACTAAATTAGATAAACCATATTTATCCATGGCTTCATGTCCTTTTTCGATATTTAAATCCTCTATGCTCTTTCTTCTTGTATTTTGAGGTGCGCCAGTATAAATCATAAATGTAGACTCACCAAATTTGTGTGCTTCTTCTGCAGAACCTTCTAACATCTTTTTACCACTCATAGAAACATGTGACCCAAGTAACATTGCTTTCACCTAACCCTTTTTATTATTTTTTCGTTGTTGTCTATTTTGTCTTTTACTAAATTGTTTTCTTTCTTGTCTCTTCATTCTTTCGACTTCTTGTTTGAATTTCTTTTTATAACCTGGTTTGACTTTATTTTTAGTCTTACTTCGCACTTTATGTTTTACTTCGTTCGTTAAGTGATCGTCTTTTCTTACACGCTTACGTCGAGTATTATGTGCTTTAATTGGTGTTAATTCATTATTTTTCACATCAACATTTTCAAAATGGTAGCCTTTATCTTCAATTAGTGTGATTAAATGTTCTTCATCCGGACTATAAAGTGTTATTGCCACACCTCTATAATTACCTCTACCTGTTCTACCCACACGGTGTGTAAAGAAGTCAATATCTTTAGGTACGTCAAAATTAATAACATGACTAACGCCTTCAATGTCTATACCTCGAGAAGCTAAATCACTTGCGATAACAAATTGAAATTCTAAATTACGTATACGTTTCATTTGTTGCTTACGCTCTCTAGGTGTTAAACCACCGTGTATCATGCCAACTTTAATACCGGCTGCATTTAATGAATTAGCTAATTCATCCGCATTATCTCTACTATTACAAAATACAATACATAAGTACGGATTTAAAATATTAATTAATTGAAGTGTTTTATCTACTTTTTCAGTACCTTTAGTTGGAATTAGATAAAATTCGATATTTTTTTTATTTTGAGATTTAGAATCAACTTCTACATACTCAGGATTACTAAGATATTTATTTAAAAATGGTTGTAAGGATTTAGGTATAGTAGCACTGAAGACAGCTATATGTGCATTTTCATCAAGGCGTGATGCAATTAAATCTACATCTTCAATTAATCCTAAATCAATCATTAAATCAGCTTCATCCACTATAAGATAAGATGCTAAGTGCGCATGTAAATGACCATTTTGAGCTAAATCATTAATTCTAGTTGGTGTTCCTATTACTAATTGCGGTTGATTACTTGTACGCTGTCTATCTTTTTCAATATCTGTACCACCAATAAACAAACTAACTTTAACGCCCTGTTTAAAAGTAGCTAGATGGCTTGCTGCATAATATAACTGTTGTGCTAATTCTCTTGTAGGTGCCACCACGATAGATTGAGGTTCTTTATTTTCAACGTCTATTTTATCCATTAACGGTAATAAAAATGCATGCGATTTCCCTGTACCTGTTTGAGATTGACCTATTAAATTAACTCCTTTTTTAATTCTAGGAATTATTCTATTTTGAATTTCAGTTGGTTTTTCAAATTTTAAATCTTTAATTGCTTCTATAAGTTTTGAGTCTAAATTAAATAACTCAAATGGATGAGTTGCCATCGATTAGGCCTCCTTAAAATATTCAATTGATGTTGATTAAATTTTTTTAGCTATATTTGAATGGGTCTGTATTAATATTAGAAGCTTCAATTGGGAAGTTTACATTTTCAGTATTTAACCAATGCTTCAATAAATCTTTAAGTCCCTCTCTCATTACATATTCACTATAATGATTAATATCTAAAATGGTTATGCCGTTAGTCTGTGCATCAAGTGCATCATGGTGTTTAACGTCCCCTGTTATAAAGATATCAGCACCCTTATTGAAGGCAAGTGATTCAAATCCAATTCCAGAGCCACCAATAATTGCTACATTTCGAATGAGTTTACCAGAATCACCAGTATATCTAACACTAGGTATATCAAGCTGCTTTTTCACAAATTTCACAAATTCAGCTAATGGCATTGCTTCTTCCATATTCCCGATTTTACCAAGTCCATAATTAGCAGTTTTAGTCATTTTAATAAAATCATAAACTGGCGTTTCATAAGGATGGTTGCTAATAATTGCTTTTTCAGCTAATTCATATTGACTATCTTTAATCATAAATTCAATTTTAACTTCGTTCACGTATTCAATATTGTTTATTTGACCTAAATATGGTTTAGCTTCACCTACAGGTTTGAACTGACCGCGACCCTCAGTTTCATAAAAACAATATTCATAATTACCTTCTTTTGCAAGTCCTACTTGATCAAGGCTATTTTTAAAGGTTTCTATATTTTCCTTAGGTATATAAGTCTGAACTTTAAAATAGGTTTCATTTTCTTGTGTTAAAAATTGTATATTGTTTAACTTTAATTTATTAGCTAGCATTTGGTTTACACCATTAACGTGGTTATCAAGGTTCGTGTGTAGAGCAATGAGGTTAATATCATGACGAATAATTTTTTGAATTAATTGTCCATAACCATCATCAATAATTGATTTTACTCCCTTAAAAATGAGTGGATGATGAGCGATAATCGTGTTGTAACCATTATCTATTGCTTGGTTAACAATTGAGTCGGTACAATCCAGAGTAGTTAAAATACCATTGATTTCAGATTCATTATTACCTATAAGTAATCCAACGTTGTCCCAACTTTCTGCTGTTTTGAGAGGAACGTGATTATCAACAATAGACATTAACTCTTTAATCTTCATAATTTAACACCTCAGTAATTAATGATATATCATTCTCTATTTCTTTAAGTCTCTCATGATGTGATTCTGAATTCAATTGATTGCGAATATGTTTAAGTGCTTCTAATTCATGATTCCATTTCTTATAAAAAATTTCATTTTTCTTTTGTAATAGCTTAGGTCCAAATTTTAATTCTTTATTATTCAAATTTTCACTATTAGTATTGTATTCAGCTACAACTATTTCGTAAATATGTCCTTTTTCTTCCATAATAATCTCATCAACAATGTGATAGTTGATAGACATTAAAGTATATCTTAATGCTTCAGTCTGAATGTTACTTTGAAGAACTAGTCTAGGGCCTTGAACTAGATGCTCTTTTCCTTCTTTTAATATTTTAGCAATTAACGGACCGCCCATACCACAAATAGTTATATTCTGTATTGATTCGCTTTTGCTTATAACACTCAATCCATCCCCTAATCGAACATCAATTACATCATTAAGTTGATTTACTAATACATTTTTTTTTGCTGCTTCATATGGACCTTTAATAACTTCCCCAGCAATAGCACTAGAGATTAAATTATTTTGAATTGCATAAATTGGAAGATATGCATGGTCAGAACCAATGTCAGCCAATTTTCCAGGAACAAGGTAATTGCAAACAGAGGTTAATCTTTGATTTAAAGTTATCATAGGTATCTCCTTTACTATAAAAAGAGACTGGGACAAAGTTAAGTGTCTCAGCCTAAAATTCTCTTTAGCTCAATATAGTAACGTTTAAAATGAAATTGAATTATCATGGTAGATAATAGAATCATTAATTAGTAAATGCTACAAATTAACTAATTAATTGAAATGAATATTTCAAAATTTTAAACATTAATTACTCTATGAGCATTGAAAATAAATAAAGTTTTAACTCGAATTATTAAAATTAATCCATAAAGTCCTTTAATCTCTTACTTCGACTTGGGTGTCTAAGTTTTCTTAGTGCTTTTGCTTCAATTTGACGAATTCTTTCACGTGTAACACCAAAGACTTTACCAACTTCTTCAAGTGTTCTTGTTCGACCATCGTCTAAACCAAATCTTAAGCGTAAAACATTTTCTTCACGGTCAGTAAGCGTATCTAAAACATCTTCTAATTGTTCTTTTAAAAGTTCGTAAGCTGCATGGTCAGATGGACTTTGCGCCTCTTGGTCTTCAATGAAGTCACCTAAATGACTATCATCTTCCTCACCTATTGGCGTTTCTAATGATACTGGTTCTTGAGCAATTTTAAGAATTTCACGTACTTTTTCTGGAGGTAAATCCATCTCTTCTCCGATTTCTTCAGGTGCAGGATCACGACCTAAATCTTGTAATAATTGTCTTTGAACACGTATTAACTTATTAATTGTTTCAACCATGTGGACTGGAATTCTAATTGTACGTGCTTGGTCGGCAATCGCTCTTGTAATTGCTTGTCGAATCCACCAAGTTGCATAAGTGGAGAATTTAAATCCTTTGCTAAAATCAAATTTCTCAACAGCTTTTATTAATCCCATGTTGCCCTCTTGAATTAAATCAAGGAATAACATGCCACGTCCAACATATCTTTTTGCGATACTTACAACTAGTCGTAAATTAGCTTCAGCTAACCTAGACTTAGCAATCTCATCACCTTGCTCAATTCGTTTAGCTAATTCAATTTCTTCTTGAGCACTTAGTAGATTAACTCGGCCAATTTCTTTTAAGTACATTCTTACAGGATCATTAATTTTGACACCTGGAGGGGCACTTAAATCATTTGGGTTTAATTTTTCATCAGTATCTGAGCTATCTTTCTCATTTACTAAACTAATATCATTATCATTTAATTGGTCAAAGAAATCATCCATTTGATCAGAATCCATATCGAAATTTTGCAATTTTTCGGCTATTTCCTCATGACTAAGGTGACCTTCCTTTTTACCTTTATCGATTAATTGTTTCTTAACATCTTCTAATGTTAATGTCGGATCTATTGTTTGTTTTTTAATTTTAACTTGGTTATCAGACATGAAAAGGCCTCCCAATAGTAATATTTGCTTTCAAACAAGATATTTAATTATATAATATTTCAATATAATAAGAAAAGTATTAATAAAAATTCATAATAATGGTAACATTTCATATTCAATATTTGAATGTTTAATATCAATTATATTTAAACGACATCACATTAATTAAATATTACTTATATTCCATATCTACCCGTTAAAAACGCATAATAACCATTATACAATAATGGTTATTAAATAGAAATACTATTTATATGATTTATTAAAGTATGCAATTTTATAGCAGTTTTTATAGTAATAGTTACATACGAGCTTTATTTTTATTAACGATTTGTTCCAAATAATATTTTTGCAATTCTACGTCGCCTATCCGTGACGCTTCACGTAATTTATGATTTAATTCTTCAAGTGTATCTCCATACTTTGATTCATTGATGACATTCATGTAATCTTCTATTTCACTATCATAAGGCTCTTGATTTAAATCATAATTATCCAAAGCGATAATTGCATCTCTCAAATTATCATTATCTGTGTAAAGTATCATATCGCTAATTGTATAACTGTCATTTTCAGCGTAAAAATCTTCTAAAACACTATATATACGTTTGAAAAATTGATTATCAAAGTCACCACTCTCAAGATGCTTATGATAATTTAAGAATAAGTCTTTATCATTCATAAAATGTTTAAGTAAGGCTCTTTCAGCACTTTCATGTTTTGATAAATGACTAAATAAATTATTTGTATTATTTTGTATTTCACTATCATATGATTGATAATCGTTAAAATGAGGTTCGCTAGGAATATATTGTTGTTGATTCAACACATTGCTATTTAGAGTATTAGAATCAACATTAAATATATGTGCTACATCTTTGATTATCTTATTCTGCAAAATTTGAGAATTCATTAATGCAATATCTTGGGTAACTTCTTTAAGATAACGTTCATAAGCTAAGTCATTATTAGCAATTTCATCTTTGTGTTTATTTACTTTATAAATGATAAATGATTTCTTTTCATTATTTACATATTCAAGAAATTTTTCATTACCATATTTAGTTATATACTCATCTGGATCCATATCTTTAGGTAATTGAACCACAAAAACATTAAATCCTTGTTGTAAAAGGTGTTGCCCAGTTTTAATTGTTGCTTCTTGACCAGCGAAATCACCATCAAACATTAGAGTAATATGAGATGTTAATTTTTTTAGAACAGTAATGTGTTCATCTGATATAGCTGTTCCCATACTTGCAATGACCGGTTTTAGTCCTGATGAATCTGATTTAATTACATCCATAAATCCTTCTAATAAAATGGCTTCATCATTTTTTCGTATATGCTTTCTAGCATTATCAAGATTATATAATAATCTTCTCTTTTGAAATATGGGTGTTTCCGGACTGTTTAAATATTTAGGTTCTTGATTATTATATGTTCTACCTGAATAGCCCACAATACGACCCTGAGCATTATTTAAAGGGAACATAATGCGATCTCTAAACCTATCAAAATAGCTGAAATTTTCTTCATTTCGTGATAAAAGACCAGCTTCGTACGCGAGTTCTATATCATAACCTTTTTGTTGTAAAAAGTCATGACAAAAGTGAGTATGATTAGGCGCATAACCAATACCACGTGATTTAATAAGTTCTTCAGTAAAACCACGTTTTTTTAGATAATTTAATGCCTCTTCACCTTCTACTGTCTTAAGTAAAGCATATTGATAATATTCAAGCATTAATTCATGCATCTCAATCATTGTTAAATCATTCGATGCTATTTGACTTGTATAGTCACTACTATTACCAATATCAACTGAAATGTTAATTCTTTCTCCTAGATCTTTTACAGCCTCTACAAATGATAAATCTTTTATCTCTTGAGTAAATTGAAAGACATTACCACCTTTTTTACAACCAAAGCAATGACAAATTTGTTTATCTTCAGATACAGTAAACGAAGGAGTCTTCTCATCATGAAAAGGACACAAACCAATGTAATTGCGTCCTCTTTTTTCTAATTTTACATATTCACTTACTAGATCCAAAATATCGGTCTTATCTTTAATTTCATTAATTACTGATTGTTCAATACGCAATATATATCACCTATAAATTGTAGTCATAATATTATACTTTGTCTAAAGATAAATTAAAACTATTTTGATTGACTTTCGATTATATTAATAACATCATTAGCTGTTTCTTCAATTGCTTTATCAGATACATCAATGACTGCACATCCAATTCTGTCTACGATATCTTCGAAGTATTTAATCTCTTCTTTAATACGTATTTCATTAGCGTATCTTGCTGAATCACCTAATCCAAGCTGTTTCAAACGTTGTTTTCTAATACGATTTAATTTTTCTTCACTAATTCTTAAAGCGATGCATTTTGATGAGTCAATGTCAAATAACATGTCCGGTGGGGTTACTTCAGGTACAATTGGAACGTTCATCACTTTATAACTTTTATGGGCTAAATATTGAGATAAAGGAGTTTTTGATGTTCTTGAAACACCAATTAATACTATATCCGCTTTAGGTAATCCTTTAGGGTCTTTTCCATCATCATATTTTACCGCAAACTCAATCGCATCAATTTTCTTAAAATAAGCGTCATCTAAACGATGGACTCTACCAGGTTGATTATATGGATTCTCTTCAAAAGCATCTTTTAAATAGCCCATTAATGGTCCCATAATATCAATAGAACGTAACTTATTAGTACCTATCTTACTTTCCATATATGTTTTCATTTCTGGTTTAACTAACGTATAAACTATAATTGCATTTCTGTCATTTGCTACTTGAATAACTTCATCAATGTCCTCTTTTGTCTCGATATAAGGATACCTTAAAAATTCATGTTTACATTCCTTTGGATTGAATTGAGAAATACATGCTCTTGTTACTAATTCAGCAGTTTCTCCAATTGAATCAGAAGCGATGATTATCTTTATATTTTCCATCGTTCTACCACCTATTCTTTAAATAATGATACAAATAATTTTGCAATTGTTGTTTTTGAAATTCTACCAGTGACTTGATATTTATTATTACCTTTATTTTTTACAATGGGTATTGAGTCGATTTCTTTCTCTATCATTTGATCTGCAGCATATATAATAAGTTCATCTTCTTCTAAATAAGTTAAGTTAGGCATTCTAGACATGTTTACACTGATAGGCATTGTATGAATATCCTCTCCAATCATAGATGCTCGTAACAAATCCTTTCTTGAACAAACGCCTATAAAATCATTATGCTCATTTGTAATGAATAAAGTACCTGCGTCTTCTAAAAAGATGGTACAAATAGCATCATAAACAGTCATATCTTCTTTTACAATGACTGGTGGAGACATATAGTCTTTAACAACATATTGGCGTAATTTATCGGTCATTAATTTGTTTTTTGATTTTCCTGAATAATAATAACCAACTCGAGGTCTAGCTTCTAAAAAACCGGACATAGTTAAAATTGCTAGGTCAGGTCTTAGAGTAGCACGCGTTAAATCTAATTTTTCGGCAATGTGTTCTCCAGTGATGGGTCCACCGCTTTTGACTATTTCAATGATTTGCTCTTGTCTTTTACTAAGTTCTATAGGTCTTCACCCCTTTTTTATTCACGTCTATTATACCTATTTATTTATGTAGCTACAAATACATATAATTTCTTGCTATTAAATAATCAATCTATTAAACTAATAGTAAGCGAGTTAAGGATGGTGTAAGCTTAACAATTTTAATTTGGCTAATATTAAAACTTTATAAAAGAGAGTGGCTACACTAATTTGGGTGGAACCGCGGGTTATTAAGGTATCAACTATATTAAAATAATATAGTAAAATAAATTAACTCGTCCCAAGATAATGATAAATGTAATTAATACATTTATTTATTGTCTTGGGGCGTTTTTATGTATTAAATAAGGAGAGATTATATGGTTAAAGATATGGAAACAATTGTATCATTAGCGAAACACAGAGGATTTGTATTTCCTGGTAGTGATATTTATGGTGGATTATCAAACACATGGGATTATGGCCCATTAGGTGTTGAATTAAAAAATAACGTGAAAAAAGCATGGTGGCAGAAGTTCATAACTCAATCACCATTTAATGTTGGTATTGATGCTGCAATTTTAATGAATCCTAAAACTTGGGAAGCTTCAGGTCACTTAGGTAACTTTAATGATCCTATGATTGACAATAAAGATAGTAAGATTCGTTATCGTGCAGATAAATTAATTGAAGATTACATGCAAAAAGAAAAAGGCGACGAAAACTTTATCGCTGATGGTTTGAGTTTCGATGAAATGAAACGTATTATTGATGATGAAGGTATTGTGTGCCCGGTAAGTGGAACTGCTAATTGGACAGATATTCGTCAATTTAATCTTATGTTTAAAACATTCCAAGGTGTTACAGAAGATTCTACAAATGAAATTTTCTTAAGACCAGAAACTGCACAAGGTATTTTTGTGAATTACAAAAACGTGCAACGTTCTATGCGTAAAAAATTACCATTTGGTATTGGTCAAATTGGTAAGTCTTTCCGTAATGAAATTACACCAGGAAACTTCATCTTCAGAACTAGAGAATTCGAACAAATGGAATTGGAATTCTTCTGTAAACCAGGTGAAGAAATTGAATGGCAAAATTATTGGAAAACATTTGCTAGTCAATGGTTAAAAGATTTAAATATCAATGAAGAAAACATGAGATTACGTGACCATGACGAAGAAGAGTTATCTCATTACTCTAATGCTACGACAGATATCGAATATCGTTTCCCATTTGGTTGGGGTGAATTATGGGGTATCGCAAGCCGTACTGACTTTGACTTGAAAAAACATAGTGAACATTCAGGTGAAGACTTTAAATATCACGACCCTGAAACAAACGAAAAGTATGTTCCATACTGTGTTGAACCATCTCTTGGTGCTGATCGTGTTACATTAGCATTCTTATGTGATGCATATGAAGAAGAAGGTGTTGAAGGAAGCAAAGATGCACGTACAGTGATGCATTTCCACCCTGCTCTAGCACCTTATAAAGCCGCTGTTTTACCATTAAGTAAAAAATTATCTGAAGAAGCTATTAAGATTTTCGAACAATTAAGTTCTAAATTTGCAATTGATTTTGACGAGTCTCAATCAATTGGTAAACGTTACCGTAGACAAGATGAAATTGGTACACCTTATTGTATTACATTTGATTTTGACTCATTAGAAGATAATCAAGTTACAGTACGTGACCGTGATTCAATGGAACAAGTGCGTATGCCTATTTCAGAGTTAGAAACATTTTTAGCTGAAAAAGTGGCATTCTAATAAAATGTGAATAATTAGTACTAACCCCACCTCAAATTTCTTTGTGGTGGGGTTTTAAGTGTGAGTATTGTTGGATATTAATATTGTATACGTTTAAGTTGGTTAATTAGCTTTTGACCTTTAAAGTACATGCCTGCATATTCTTTATAAATTAATAATATTAATTCTGACATTTCATCTAATATTTCTTGGCTAATGTTAAATTGATTCATTTTATCAATTGGTAATTTTTGTAAAACATCTAATAAGTATAACGTTTTGTTAGATATTCGAAAGGCATGTGGGTCTTTGTGTAATTCTGATTCAAGAATAGTTCCATCATATACAAAACTATACGCAACTAATTTTGATTGATCAAAGCTATTTGAAATAGCTGAGTGATTAAAAAATGCTGTAAACCCAAAACGATTCATACATTTTAAAAGAACTATAATTGACATTAATTGAGCTGAATCACCATTTGAAATCTTTTCGAGTACGAAGTGTAAAAGTTGGTAATGGAACCGTGAAATGTCATCATTATCCATAGAACGTTCAATTGCCTCTGCACATAACGTAGCATAACTACTATTAAATATATCTAAACGTAAATAATAATATTGATTGATAACATCAACTGAACTTAATGTACCCATACCTTTCCATTTATTATAAATAAATAAGCCATACACAAATAGTTGCGTATGGGCTTGCAAACCTGTTTTTGATTTTTTAGCTCGTCTAACCATTAATGGTATTTTTGCACCATGCTCGTTTAATATTGTAATAATTTTATCAGATTCTCCATAATCTACGGACTTTATGATGATACCTTTTTGTTTTTCGAGCATAGTTTCACGACCTTTCTAAAATCAAATATTTTTAATCTTGATCTTCAATATATCCCATTTGACGAATAAAATTAACTTTATTTCGCCAATCTTTTTGAACTTTTACCCATAGTTCCAAATAAACTTTTGAGCCTAGTAACATTTCAATATCATGTCTTGCTCTTTTACCGACTTCTTTTAGTTTTTTGCCACCTTTACCGATAACAATACCTTTTTGTGAATCTCTCTCAACAAAAATAGTAGCTTCAACTCTAACACGCTCGTCATTTTCTTTAATCATTCTATCTACATTTACGCCTATTGCATGCGGAATTTCTTCACTAGTTAAATGTAAAATTTTCTCACGTATGATTTCACTGACAACAAACTGTTCAGGGTGATCTGAGATTTGATCATCTGGATAGTATTTTGGACCTTCAGGTAAATATGTTTTCAACACATCTATAAAATGGTCAACATTTAGTCCTTCTAAAGCTGATATTGGTACGATTTCAGTAAAATCCATGTATTTTTGATATTGTTCTATTCTTGGCATTAGAGCATCAGGATGAACTAAATCGATTTTATTTAATACTAAGAAAACGGGCGTCCTAACATTCTTTAGCATTTCCATGATATATTCATCGCCACGACCGATTTCTTCATTAACGTTAACCATGAACATGATTGCATCAATTTCAGATAGAGTATTTTTTGCAACACGCATCATATAATCACCTAATTTGTGTTTAGGCTTATGAATACCCGGTGTGTCTAAAAATATGATTTGTGCATCATTTCTAGTCATTACACCTTGGATTTTATTTCGAGTTGTTTGAGCCTTGTCGGACATAATTGCAATTTTATGGCCAATAACTCTATTCATAAATGTAGATTTTCCTACATTCGGTCTTCCTATTATTGATACAAATCCTGACTTATGTTCTGTCATTTATTCTAAATCCTTTCCTGAAAAGCCATGTGGTAATAAATCTCCCACAGTTGACTCAAGTAATTCCCCTTTATGGTTTGTCATATATACCGGCATATCATCATCGCATAATTCTTTAAGTACCTGTCTACAAGTTCCGCAAGGAGAAGACGGTTTTTCAGAATCAACAGTTACTGTTATTGATTCAAAATCTCCAGGTCGATAACCTTCAGATATTGCGGCCACTAAACTAGAACGTTCAGCACAAATGGTAGCAGGGTAAGCTGCATTTTCAACATTAGCACCATAGAACGTACGGCCGTCTTTGGTCTTTAAATAAGCACCTACTTTAAAGTTGCTGTATGGTACATACGCACGGCTTTGAGCTTCTCTAGCTTCTTGAAAATAATGTGATTGATAAGTCATTTAAACATCCCCTTTATAGTTAGAAAATATGAGGTAAAAATATAACTAATCCAGTTATTAAAGCAAATATTGATACCAACATAACACTAAATGCGGCAATATCTTTAGCCTGTTTAGCAAGTTCATGATAATCCATTGTAACCAAATCAACTACACATTCAATTGCAGTATTAACAGCTTCTAAGGTTAATACTAAAAAGATGGCTAGTAATATAAATAACCACTCTATAGCACTCAATTGATAAATATAACCTAAAATAATTGTTATAAAAGCAATAATGATATGTAGTAAATAATTATGATCTTTTAGAAGAAGCGTTTTTAACCCATCATACGTATGTTTAAAACGTTTAATATGTTTAATCTCTAGTCAATCCATATGCATTTAGTATAGTGTCTTGACGGCCAAACATTTCTTTCTCATCTTCTTCATTCATATGATCATAACCTAATAAATGTAAAAATCCATGAAGCGCTAAAAATCCAAGTTCTCTTTCAAATGAATGCCCGTATGAGTCAGCTTGTTCTTCAGCTACATTAGTGCAGATAATAATATCACCGAGAACTCTAGGCATATCTAGTCCAACAATTTCTGGTTCGTCTTCTTCAAGAGCGAATGAAATAACATCTGTTACTTTATCGTTATCGCGATAAGTTTTATTTATTTCTTGAATTTCATTTTTATCTACGAATGTGACTGAAAGTTCAGCATCCTCGTTAATTTGCTCTTGTTCTTTAGCAAAATTTAGTAAATTTTCAATCTGATGATACCAAGATTCATTTACCAGGTCTGTATGATCATTAAAATCAATTGTAAACATTTAAATGTCTCCTTCATAGCGATCAATTATTTTACTTACTAATGGGTGTCTTACAACATCACTTTGATCTAATTGCATAATGTTAATTCCTTTGACACCATGTAATTTTTTGACTGCTTCTTTTAGTCCACTTTTAACACCTTTTGGTAAATCGATTTGAGTTTGATCTCCTGTTACTACCATTTTAGAACCAAACCCAAGTCGTGTTAAGAACATCTTCATTTGAGCATGCGTTGTATTTTGAGCTTCATCTAAAATCACAAACGCATCATCAAGTGTACGACCACGCATATAGGCTAAAGGCGCAATTTCAATAGTACCTCTCTCTATAAATCGAGCTGTTTGTTCTCTTCCTAATACAGTGTTTAATCCGTCATAAAGAGGTCTTAAATAAGGGTCTACTTTTTCTTTTAAATCACCGGGTAAAAATCCAAGAGACTCTCCTGCTTCAACAGCTGGTCTTGTTAATACAATACGTTTTACTGAGCCCTTTCTTAGTTGTTTAGCTGCATATACCACTGCTAAAAAAGTTTTACCAGTACCTGCAGGCCCAATGCCAAAGACTAAGTCATTATTCTTCATTGCATTAACATATAGTCTTTGTCCCATAGTTTTTGCTCTAATAGTTTTTCCATAAGCATCTTTTGTAATTTCTTCATCATATAAATCAATAAGGTGATGTATTGTATCATTTTTAGCCATTTTTATTGCAACTTCTACATCTTTTAATGTAATTGTGTTACCCATTTCAATTACTTTTAATAAATTTTTAAGAACTAATTCTGACTTTTCTACAGGCTCTATTTTTTGACCTTTAACTGCTATTTCTTGGCCACGAGCATGTATTTCGACATCAAATGCCTCCTCAATCGCATTAATATGTTCATCATTATTACCAATTAATGCTTGAGAATGGTTAATATCGTCTATTTGAATTATTCCTGGCATACAAGCGCTCCTTTTCACTTAAACAATGTAAAATCTTTTGATTATATTAGTTTCACTTAAAATTCAAAAATTAAACATGATTTGTTAATCTTCAAAAAAGTAAAACTTAATTAAGTTTAGTAAATTAACTTTCATTTAAATTTTACTAAAGTCTGTTAAAGTATACAAATTTAATTGGCTTTGTGTGCTGATTTATTAAATTATAATATGAGCCTTTTCTTTTTAATAAAATAAAAAAACCCGAAAATCATTTAAAAATGAAATTCGGGTTAAATATAATTTTTAATTATAAAATTATAACATTTCTTCAAATTATAATTGTTTAGGTTTATTGAGAATTTCTTGCCATATAATACCATTTACAACAGGATCATTATCAAACTGAAAACTTTGATGTGTCATATCTTGTTCTATTGCTTTACTATTTAACAATTGTTTTAATCTATAGCGTTTGGTACGTTCAGATAGATTTTTATCATTGATAATAGTTCTTGCTTTATTTTCAATTCTAGAAAGGTGTTTTTCTTTTTCACGGTCGATTTCTGTACGTACGTTATATAAATCGTCTACAAGTTGTTTTTCTAATTCTTTTTGAAGTTTATTCGAGTCTCTATTGCTCTCGCGTGAACTGGCAGATTGACGTGTTTCTCTTTCAACTCTACCACGTTGCCTTGCAGAACGCTCTAATTCCTCTGGTACGCTCTCTTTTTCGATTTCTTTTTCAAGTTTTTGATCCTGATAAACACGTTTTGTGTTAGGCTGTTTATCTTTCTTTTGTTTGTTAGATGGTTTATCTTCGTTTGTAAATTCCTTTTCTAACTCACTAAATGCTTCTTCAATTTGCTCAAAAAAACCTTTTTCATGAGTTTCTTTTTTGTCAGAAGTTGACTTTTTTGGCTGAGGGGGTCTTTGATTTTTTCTTTGTTCATGACTCTTATCCCTCATCGCACTAATACCTGTAACAATTATGGATATTATAAAAATTATAATACCAATATTCATCTAATCACCCCTTAAATTTTACTTTGGTGATTCATCTTCATTTTGTTCAGTACGTTTGTTTATCGCATTTCTCATGCCAGTGTCAGCCTCTACGTTTTTTAAATTGTAGTAATCTTTGACACCCAAATTGCCTTCACGTAATGCTTCTGCCATCGCAAGTGGAACTTCAGATTCTGCTTCAACCACTTTAGCACGCATTTCTTGAACACGCGCTTTCATTTCTTGTTCAGAAGCTACGGCCATAGCACGACGTTCTTCAGCTTTAGCTTGTGCAATATTCTTATCTGCAAGTGCTTGTTCTGTTTGTAAGTCAGCACCGATATTTTTGCCAATATCTACGTCAGCGATATCGATAGATAAAATTTCGAAGGCTGTACCTGAATCAAGACCTTTACTTAAGACAGTCTTAGAAATGTTATCAGGGTTCTCAAGTACTTGTGTATGATGCTCACTTGAACCAATAGTAGAAACAATACCTTCACCTACACGAGCAATGATTGTTTCTTCTCCGGAACCACCAACTAAACGAGAGATGTTTGCACGTACAGTAATTCTAGCTTTCGCTTTTACTTCTATACCGTTCATTGCAACACCAGTAATAAATGGTGTTTCAATTACTTTAGGGTTTACAGACATTTGAACTGCCTCAAGAACGTCACGTCCAGCTAAGTCAATAGCTGCACCACGTTCGAATGGTAAGTTAATATCTGCACGTTGAGCAGCAATATTTGCATCGACTACTCTATCTACATTACCCCCCGCTAAGTAATGTGATTCTAATTGATTTGTTGTAAGGTTCAAACCTGCCTTATGTGCTTTAATTAATGGACCAATTACCTTACGCGGTGATACTCGACGTAATCTCATACCTACTAATGTTCCAATACCTACTTTAACTCCAGCAGCAATTGCTGATATCCAAAGTCCTACTGGGACAAATGAGAATAACACTAGTAAAGCAATGACAATGATTACTGCTATAACTATAATGCCTAATCCAAACATTTAACCACTCCTCTATGTATTTTCAATCTCTCTAACAACGACTCTAGATCCTTCTACCTCAAGAATTTTAACTTCTTTATTTCTTAAAATAAAAGCGCCATCTGATACGGCATCTATTCTTTCATTATCAAGCGTTATAATTCCTGCAGGTCTTAAATCTGTCACAGTACGAGCTGTTTGACCAACTAAATGAGAACGATCATCGTGAGATCTATATCCTGCTTCTGAATTAGTAGAATCTTTTAACACAACTTTATCTAAAAATGGAATTTTCCTTTTAAACCATTTCACTAATATCACCCATTCAATAATTGCCAATATTGACGCAATCACAACGTTTAATAGCATCAAGAGAATGTTATCTCCTAACATTATTATGCTAAGTATAATCAGTGATATACCAATAATACCTATGACCGCACCAATGACAAATAATTCAATAATAACGAGTATTGCTCCAACGAAGAATAGCAATACAGAAATCAGATTAACATCACCGTTTATTAAAAAACCGAGAAAGAGAATTAAAAGTGCAAGTATTGCAATAATTCCTGCAAAGTTAATACGCTTCGAATACAATTGATATAAAAAGCCTAAAAAAATGATACATGTTAATATAAGTGATATTAATGGACTCGTTACGAACTGGGATAAATTATTAAATAAATTATTAGTGGTTAAAATGGAATTGATAATTGTATGTATTGCAATGAAATAGGTCACAATTTCACCTCGCTCTCAATTCCAATTATACATGAATAAACTTAGTTATAATAGTGATAGTAGAATCTTTAACATAAAAAAGCTCTCGACTAGTTTAACTAATCGAGAGCATATATATAATTAATATTCTTGTTGAGGGAGTCAACAGAGTTATTAATTATTTGAATTTACGTTTACGTGCAGCTTCTGATTTCTTTTTACGTTTAACACTTGGTTTTTCGTAAAATTCACGTTTACGTACTTCTTGGATAGTACCACTTTTAGATACTGAACGTTTAAATCTACGTAATGCATCTTCAAGTGATTCATTTTTACGTACTACTGTTTTAGACATCTGTATTTCCCTCCCTCCAAATATCAACGGAACTTTAAAGTCATTGCATAGTAGGATACAACTATGCTTTACTTAGTATAATATATGAATTTATTATGGTCAATTCCAAATTATTATAAATTTTAAAAATTATAATAATACGCCTTCTTCAGATTTGTTCGTTGCGTGTTCTACAATTCTCACGACTTTACCTGTATTAATAGGATAATCAGCTTTAGCGATTTTTACTTTTACAATTTGACCGATTAAAGAGTCATTGCCTTCAAATTGTACTTTCATATAGTTGTCAGCATACCCCACCAATGTTCCTTCTATCTCGCCAGCTTCTTCAGGAATAACTTCTAAAACTTCATCTTCAAATTTAGAGGCATATTCTTTAGCTAATTGATCACTTAATGTGATTAATTTATGCACACGTTCATTTTTGATAGTTTCATCAATTTGATCATCCATACGAGCTGCAGGTGTACCAATTCTAGCTGAATATGGGAAAACATGTAATTCAGAGAATTTGTGTTTAACAATAAAATCATAAGTTTCTTGAAATTCCTCTTCCGTTTCACCTGGAAATCCAACTATAACATCGCTTGTAACAGCTAAATCTGGTAATGCATCATGTAATTTCATGATTCTTTCTGAAAAATGTTCCATAGTATATTTACGTCTCATTCGTTTTAAGACAGTATCTGAACCTGATTGTAATGGAACATGTAAATGTCTAACAACTTTATTTGAACGTTTTAGAACATCAATGACCTCATCTGTTAATTGACTGGCTTCAATAGAAGAAA
Organism: Staphylococcus sp. HMSC062A01; assembly: GCF_001836805.1. Lineage (NCBI taxonomy): Bacteria > Bacillati > Bacillota > Bacilli > Caryophanales > Staphylococcaceae > Staphylococcus > Staphylococcus sp. HMSC062A01. Next base: position 45,330 of record NZ_KV830621.1, on the reverse strand, counting down.
TTCTAATTCGTTCAAGTCCATCAATTTCTTCTAAATCACGGAGTAACTGTGCCAAATTATAATCTTTTAAATCTTGACCATAGCCACCGGTATGAATACCAGTTAAAACAATTTCTTTATAACCAGCGTTAACTAATTGAGTAGCTTGTTCAACCACTTTTTCTGGATCACGTGAACGCATTAATCCACGCGCCCATGGTATGATACAAAATGTACAGAAATTATTACACCCTTCTTGGATCTTCAGTGAAGCTCTTGTTCTATCAGTAAAATATGGTACATCTAATTCTTCATAAGTACGATTTTTCATGATATTTCCAACACCATTGATTGGTTGACGTTCTTCTCTGAATTGTTGGATATAGTCTAATAGTTTATGTCTATCCTGTGTACCTACCACTACATCTACGCCAGGAATTTCCATGATTTCTGCAGAAGATGTCTGAGCATAACACCCTGTCACACATACCACTGCGTCTGGATTTTGTCGAATTGCTCTTCTAATTATTTGTCTACTTTTTTTATCTCCAGTATTTGTTACTGTACAAGTGTTGATTACGAAGACGTCTGCATTAGTTTCAAAATCAACTCTGTCATAATCAGCGTCTTTAAATAATTGCCAAATTGCTTCAGTTTCATAATGGTTTACTTTGCAACCTAATGTGTGAAACGCAACTGTTGACATAATATTCACCCCATTAATTCATTTTCATAACTGATAGCACTTAAAGCGTAAAGTGGCGCCGTTTCTGCCCGTAAAATTCGAGGTCCTAAACCAACATTGAAACTCGTTTCATTTAATAAATTGATTTCATTTTCTGAAAAGCCGCCTTCAGGACCAAATATTAATAAAATACGATCGTTAGTTTTAAACTTCTTCAAGGTTTCTTTAAAAAGACTAACTTCACCACGTTTTGCTTCATCTTCGTATGCTAACAAGATATAGTCATAATGATTAATAGTATCATAAATCTCATTTAAATTCGACTTAAAAATTATATTAGGAATAATTAAGCGATAGCTTTGTTCAGCAGCCTCTTTAATAATCTTTTGCCAGCGTTCTAATTTTTTTTGAACTTTATTTGAGGTAAGCTTTACTACAGATCTGTCCATTTCTACAGCTATAAAACTATCAGCACCTAATTCAGTAGCTTTTTGAATTAGCCATTCATATTTATCGGCTTTAATTAATCCACTACATATAGTAACCTGTACTGGTAACTCTGAATTGATATCAATCTGCTCTATTAGTTTAATTTCAATTGACTCATTTTCAATAGTAATAATTTCCGATTTGAAAACTATTTTATCTTTAAATGTTATAATAATCTGATTACCAATTGTATTTCTCATCACATTAGTAATATGATGTATATCTTCTTTATTTGTTATAAAAAAACGCTGACTTTCATCAGCGTTTTGATTGATAAAGTATCTTTGCAAATTATTCACTCACTTTCTGACCTACAATACATACCCAACCATTGTCATGATTTACTGATTTAATATCAAATCCAACATTTTCCATTTGATTTAATATTTGTTTATGTTTTTCCTCTATAATACCTGATGTTATAAAATAACCATCTTTATTTAGAGTATTATAAGCATCTTCAATCATATCTTCAATAATATGAGCTAAAATATTTGCAATAACAATATCAAATTTTTCAGTTTCATTCTTTAATAAGTTTCCTGATACAGCTTCAATTGCATCTTCACAATGATTTTTAGCAAAGTTTTCTTTAGCAACGTTAACAGCCAATTCATCAATATCCAAAGCTTTAATTCTTTTAACTCCAAGTAAATGACTGGCAATACTTAATATACCAGAACCTGTTCCAACATCAATAACGGAATTGTCAGGATCAACGTAGGTCTCAATTGCATTTAGACACATGCTTGTTGTTGGATGATCTCCAGTTCCAAATGCCATTCCTGGGTCTAATTCAATACACTTTTCAGAATCATCTTCTTTAGTGTATTGTTCCCAACTTGGCACAATTGTGAATTTTTCTGAGGCTCTAAAGGGATGAAAATAATTTTTCCACTCGTTCTCCCAATCTACTTCAGCTATAGTTTGCTCAGAAAAATCTAAAACAGTTGAATCAATATTTTCAAGGTTAGTGACAGCTGTCTTAATATTATTTCTTAAAGAATCATCAAACTTTAATTCGTTGAAATAAGCTTTTAACCGGACACCTTTTTCAGGATAATCTTCTTGTTTCAGTTCATAAATTTCACCGAATTTATCGGCAGGTTGATTAATTAAATCATTAGAATCTTCAATTACAACACCATTTGATCCATAATTTTCTAATATATCAGTAACTAAAGGTTCAACTTCATGGTTTACAACAATCGAAAGTTCTGTCCAGTTCATTCGCTTATTCTCCTTTAAAGAATTTGCGTGCTCTATCTTTAAAATTAGATGGTTGTTCTTCAATCGATTCACCATTTAATTCAGCAAACTCTCTCATTATTTCTTTTTGTCTATCTGTTAGTTTTGTAGGTGTAACTACTTTAATATTAACAAATAAATCACCATGACCATATCCATGAACATTTTTGACACCTTTATCTTTTAATCGGAACTGTTTACCAGTTTGAGTGCCAGAAGGAATTGTCAACATAACATTACCATTAAGTGTTGGAACTTTTATTTCATCCCCAAGAGAAGCTTGAGGGAAACTAACATCTAAATTGTAATAAAGATCGTCTCCATCACGTTCAAATTTATCAGAAGGTTTGACCCTAAATACGACATACAAGTCGCCGTGTGGTCCGCCATTTTCTCCTGGTGTTCCTTCGCCAGCAAGTCTAATTTGTTGGTCATTATCTACACCTTCAGGTACAGTTACTTCTAATTTAACTGTTTTATTTTCTGTACCTTTACCATGACATGTTGGGCATGGTTCTTCAAATTCTTGACCAGTTCCATCACATTTCGGACATGTTTGTTGAGTTCTTACACGACCTAAAATTGTATTTTGCTCAACTGACACATGACCTGCCCCATTACAATAACTACATGTTTTTTTACTTGTACCTGGTTTAGCACCATCGCCATTACAAGTGTGACATGTCACATCTTTACGAATTGAGATTTCTTTTTTAGTTCCAAATACAGCTTCTTCAAATTCTAGTGTCATTGTATATTGTAGATCATCACCTTTTCTAGGTGCATTAGGATCTCTTTGACGTGAGCCACCAAAGAATGAACTGAAGATGTCTTCAAATCCACCTCCGCCAAATCCACTAAAGTCTTGGCCACTAAATCCTTGACCACCAAAACCACCTTGAGGTCCGTCGTGACCAAATTGGTCATAATTTGCTCTTTTATTATCATCGCTTAGGACTTCGTAAGCTTCTGAAATCTCTTTAAATTTCTCATCTGCACCCTCTTCTTTATTGATATCAGGGTGATATTTTTTTGATAATTTACGATATGCTTTTTTGATTTCATCTTTAGATGCATCTTTACTTACACCTAGGACGTCATAATAGTCTCTTTTAGCCACAATCATCTCTCCTTAACTTAATTATTTACTAGGTTTAAAAGAACGAAGTTATAAAATAAAAAGTCAAAGCCAATGTTCAATTGACTTTGACTTTTTGGCTTACATTCATAATAGTTTGCTAATTAAAGCATACTTTACAAACGGTTAGCAATTATTTTTTACCTTCATCATCATTAACTTCTTTAAATTCAGCATCTTCAACATTGCTATCGTTTTGAGTTTGTTGAGTACCTTCTTGGGCTTGTTGCTGAGCTTGTTGAGCTTGTTGATATACTTTTGCAGATAAATCTTGAATTACTTTTTCAAGTTCTTCTTTTTTAGCTTTAATATCTTCGATATCTTGCCCTTCAAGAGCAGATTTTAAAGCATCTTTTTTACTTTCCGCATTAGATTTATCGTCATCACTTATATTGTCGCCAAGGTCAGTAATTGTTTTTTCTACTTGGAATACTAAGCTATCTGCTTCATTTCTTAAATCTACTTCTTCACGACGTTTTTTATCTGCTTCTGCGTTTTCTTCAGCATCTTTAACCATTCGGTCGATTTCTTCATCAGAAAGAGCAGAGCTTGATTGAATAGTAATATTTTGTTCTTTATTAGTACCTAAGTCTTTAGCAGTTACATTAACGATACCATTTTTATCAATATCAAATGTTACTTCGATTTGTGGTACACCTCGTGGAGCCGGTGGAATGTCAGTTAATTGGAATCTTCCTAAAGTTTTGTTATCAGATGCCATTGGACGTTCACCTTGCAATACATGAATATCCACTGCTGGTTGGTTGTCAGCTGCAGTTGAATAAACTTGAGATTTTGAAGTTGGGATTGTAGTATTACGTTCGATCAACGTATTCATACGTCCACCCATAATTTCAATACCTAATGATAATGGTGTTACGTCTAATAATACAACATCTTTAACATCACCAGTGATAACGCCACCTTGAATTGCAGCACCCATTGCTACTACTTCGTCTGGGTTTACACCTTTATGAGGATCTTTACCAATTTCTTTTTTAACAGCTTCTTGAACTGCTGGGATACGTGTTGAACCACCTACAAGAATAACTTCGTCAATTTCAGAAGTTGATAAACCAGCGTCTTTTAATGCTTGACGAGTTGGTTCCATAGTTCTTCTAATTAATGAATCAGCTAATTCTTCAAATTTAGAACGAGTAAGGCTAATTTCTAAGTGTAATGGACCACTTTCACCAGCTGAAATAAATGGTAATGAAATTTGAGTTTGTGAAACGCCAGATAAGTCTTTTTTAGCTTTTTCTGCAGCGTCTTTTAAACGTTGTAATGCCATTTTATCTTGAGATAAATCTACGCCATTTTCTTTTTTGAATTCTGATACTAAGTAGTCAATAATTACTTGGTCAAAGTCATCACCACCAAGTTTGTTGTCACCTGCAGTTGATAGTACTTCGAATACACCGTCACCTAATTCAAGAATTGATACGTCAAAAGTACCGCCACCTAAGTCGAATACTAATACTTTTTGATCTTGATCAGTTTTATCTAAACCGTATGCTAATGCAGCTGCAGTAGGTTCGTTGATAATACGTTCAACTTCTAAACCAGCAATTTTACCAGCATCTTTTGTGGCTTGACGTTCAGCATCATTGAAATATGCAGGAACTGTGATAACAGCTTTATCTACTTTGTCACCTAAATAACTTTCAGCAGTGCTTTTAAGGTTTTGTAATACCATAGCTGAAATTTCTTGAGGTGTATAAGATTTACCTTCAATATCTACTTTATAGTCAGTACCCATATGACGTTTTATTGATTGTACAGTGTTTGGGTTAGTGATAGCTTGTCGTTTTGCTACTTCACCGACTTGTGTTTCACCATTTTTGAATGCCACAACTGATGGAGTTGTTCTAGCACCTTCTGGGTTTTGAATTACTTTAGGTTCATCGCCTTCTAAAACAGCTACACATGAATTTGTTGTTCCTAAGTCAATACCGATTACTTTACTCATAATAAAATTCCTCCAATTTTAATATTTAATATATGGTATTTTTCGTCAATTTATTGATTTACTTTTACCATAGATGGTCTCAATACTCTATCTTTTAACTTATAACCTTTTTGTAGTTCTTGAGTAATATCACCAGATTTGAAATCTGGATTATCATCTTGAACGACAGCCTGGTGGAAGTTAGGGTCAAAAGCTTGACCTTCAGATTCGATTTCTTCAAGACCATTATCTTTTAATGCTCTAAGTAAACTTTCGTGTACCATTTGAACACCTTTTTGAAGTGATTTAAACGATTCATCATCACCTTCAATTTGAAGTGCGCGTTCAATATTATCAATCGTTGGTAAAATGTCAGTTAGAACACGTTGAGATTGATAAGTTTTATTAGTTTCATTTTCTTTCTGAATTCGTCTTTTATAATTTTCGAATTCAGCGTATAATCTTAAATATTTCTCTTCATTTTCATTAGCTTTTAATTGTAATTGCTGAATTTCTTCATCTTTAGGATCAACTACAGTTTCTTCAGAACTTTCTTCATTCGAACTGTCGTTAGATGAATTATCACTATCAGAAGTACTACCTTCAACACTATCAACTGTTGAAGTTTCTTCATTCTTAACTTCTTGTTCTTCAGTATATTCAGAATTACTTTTTACTGATTCATCTTTTTCTGTCATTTTTTACCCTCCAATATAATTACAATTAAAATTACCATATTTGGTTAAGTAATTGAATCACATTCTGATAACGCATCGCTGTAGGTCCAATAACCGCAATTTGACCTTTTAATGAATTGTCGAAGTGATATTGACTCGTTACAATGGATATATCACTAAGACTTTCATCAATTTCTTTTCCTATCTTAACGTTAATATCATTTGATGTAATTGTCTGGAGCAATTCAGTGATTCTCTCAGATTCTAGATATTGTAAAATTGGTTGAATTGATGAAACATTTGATTCATTTAACGCATCAATTAGTTTAACCTTTCCACCTAGGAAAATGCTATTACTTTGTTTGTTAATATGAGAATTTATCATCTTAACAATGTCATTAATAAATCGATTCTCTTCATTCGAGCTAGCAAAAGAATTAATTTTATTTGATAGTTTGGCGCTCATTTCTAAATTATTGTTACTAATAAAATTAGAAATAGCGATTAATCTATCGGATGATAACTCAAGTGAATAATTCAAGTGAAAATGCTCAACATGACCAGAATTATAAATAATTACTAAAATCATGATCGAATCATTTGCTTTAATCAAATGAACATTATTAATCATTTCTTCACTATGCTTTGGACGTACAACTAAAGTTGCATAATGAGATTTCATTGACAACTCATTTGCAAAGTAGCTTAATGCTGAAGAAATATCATAGTGATTCTCAATCAATAGTTGATTTAAACGTTGTATTTTATTTTTATTTTGACGAGAGGTTTGTTTTAACAATTGATCGACATAAAGTCTAAACCCTTCTTCGGAAGGTGAACGCCCTGAAGAAGAATGCGTCTTCTCTAAAAAGTTCAAATCTTCAAGTAGCTTCATCTCATTCCTTATTGTTGCAGGACTGACATCTAAATGATGTCTATCAATCAAAGCTTTAGAACCTATAGGTTGTCCTAAATCAACATAATCTTCAACAATTGCATTTAAAATGCTTAATTGTCTTTGTGTAATCATGTTTTCACCTCATTAGCACTCTTTTGTTCTAAGTGCTAATTATAATTTATCAAATTGGTCAAAGTAAGTCAACGTTAAAGCTTTACTTTTTGGATTTTTTATTAATTTAATAAGAAAGCTTCAAATACTTCGTTACCTATAACCTTTCCTCTTTCAGTAAGTGAGATGTTTCCGTTCGTTTCAACCAAAAGTTGTTTTGATTTTAAATGAAATATTGTTTCACCAAATATGTCATCTAATGATTGACCAAATTTCACCTCGAAACGTTCACGATTGACTCCTTGATTCATTCTCAAGCCTAAAAACATTTCTTCTTCCATCTTTTCGTTAAAGGTTGGACAACTAGAGGTTAAAACAGGTCGTTTTCCATTATTAATAGCATCAATATAGTGGCGAACTGGATTTAAATTTGTATAGCGTTCACCTTCAACATATCCACTTGCACCTGCTCCAAATCCGTAATATTCCTCGTTAAACCAATACACTTTATTATGATCGGATTCATGATTAGTTTTAGCAAAGTTGGAAATTTCATATTGTTTAAAGTCGGTTTGATTTAATGTTTTCATTAGGTATTGGTACATTTCAGCGCCTAAGTCTTCATTCGGTAATTTCAATTTCCCTTTACGATACATATTATAAAACTGTGTCTTTGGTTCAAGTATTAAACCGTAACTTGAAATATGGTCAATATCCATATTAACTGCTTGGTTTAAACTATCTGCAAAATCATCTATCGTTTGTTCAGGTAAATGGTACATTAAGTCAAGACTTATCGAATTAATACCAGCTTTCCTAGCATTATTTACTGCATTATAGATATCTTGAGTATTATGTGTTCGTCCTAATATTTTTAATAACTCAGGTTTAAACGTTTGCACACCCATTGAAATTCGATTAACACCATACTGTTTAAGTAACTTAACTTTATTTAAAGTAAGTTCATCTGGATTTGCTTCAAAACTAAATTCGCCATTTATCGAGAATTTTGAATTTATCGCTTGTAATAAACGTTCTAATTGCATTTCACTTAGTGCAGTTGGCGTGCCTCCTCCAACGTACATGGTCTCCAGTTTTTTTGTTTTACTAAATGACATTTCTTTTATTAAGGCATCAATGTATTCATCTACTGGCTGTTTATCAATATAATATTTATTGAAATCACAATAAGTACAAATTCTCACACAAAAAGGTATGTGTATGTACGCACTTTTAACTTCCAATGTTACACCCCCCCTTTTTATAACTTAAAAAAGAGATTGAGACTTAGTAATATAAGTTAGTAGCTTCTTTATCAATAATATTCATTATTGTTATGATATCTACCAATATATATTCGTCTCGATCTCTTTTATGTTCTATTCATCATCCATTTTTAGTACAGCTAGGAAAGCGTCTTGAGGAATTTCAACACTACCTACGGCTTTCATTTTAGCCTTTCCTGCTTTTTGCTTTTCAAGTAACTTACGTTTACGGCTAATATCCCCACCATAACATTTAGATAATACATTTTTACCCATTGATTTTATGTTTGTTCTTGCAACAATTTTTTGACCAATAGCTGCTTGTACAGGTACTTCAAATTGTTGACGTGGTATAAGCGTTTTTAATTTTTCAACTAATACTTTACCACGTTCGTATGCAAAGTCTTTATGAACAATAAAGCTTAAAGCATCAACTTTATCTCCATTAAGTAGGATGTCCATTTTCACTAAGTTACTTTCTTTATTTTCAATAAATTCATAATCAAAAGAAGCGTAACCTTTAGTGTTGGATTTAAGTTGATCAAAGAAATCAAAAACAACTTCAGAAAGTGGTATCTCGTATACGATATTAACTCTAATATCATCTAAATAATCCATATTAATAAATTGTCCACGTTTACGTTGGCATAACTCCATAACTGCTCCAACGTAATCGTTTGGAACCATCATTGTAGCTTTCACATATGGTTCATAAATTGAGTCAATCTTATCTCTTTCTGGCATTTGAGCCGGATTATCTACTGTAACCTCTGATCCATCTTTCATAATACATTGATAAATTACAGATGGCGCGGTAGCAATCAATTCAATACCAAATTCTCTTTCGATTCTTTCTTGAATGATTTCCATGTGAAGCATTCCTAAGAAACCTGTTCTAAAACCAAAACCAAGAGCCTGAGAAGATTCTGGTTCAAATTCTAATGAAGCGTCATTTAATTGTAATTTTTCAAGCGCTTCTCTTAAATCATTATAGTCTTTATTTTCAATTGGGAACAAACCACAATATACCATTGGGTTCATTTTTTTATAACCTTTTAATGGTGCTTCAGCTGGTCTATTAGCATGAGTAATAGTATCACCCACACGTGAGTCATCAACATTTTTGATGCTTGCAATAATATACCCTACATCACCTACAGTTAGTTCTTCGATAGGTAGTTGTTTAGGAGTATTAATGCCTACTTCACTAACTTCAAATTCTTTACCTGTAGCCATCATTTTAATTTTGTCACCAGCTTTAACGACGCCTTCCATCACACGTATTGATGAAATAACACCTCTATAAGGGTCGTATTCTGAATCAAAAATTAATGCTTTCAATGGTTCACTAGGATCACCTTCAGGTGGTGGGACAACTTCTACAATTTTCTCTAAAATATCTTCAATACCAATATTTGACTTTGCACTTGCCATTACTACATCGTCTTGATCTAGACCAATTACATCTTCTAATTCTTGTTTTACTCTTTCAGGTTCAGCTGCAGGTAAATCAATTTTGTTTACTACAGGTAATAATTCTAGATCATTATCAAGTGCTAAATATACGTTTGCTAAAGTTTGTGCTTCAATACCTTGTGCTGCATCCACTACTAATATTGCACCCTCACATGCTGCTAAAGATCGTGAAACCTCGTATGAAAAGTCTACATGCCCTGGTGTATCAATTAAATGAAATGTATAAGTTTGACCATCATTTGCTTCATATTTTAATCGCACAGCATTTAATTTAATTGTAATGCCTCGTTCTCTTTCAAGATCCATTGAATCTAATAATTGATCTTGCATTTCCCTTGTTTCTACAGATTTAGTATTTTCTAAAATTCTATCTGCTAATGTTGATTTACCATGATCAATATGAGCAATAATAGAAAAATTTCGTATATTTTCTCTTCTGTTATAGCGTTCTTGCATATCCATAGCCTATCATTCTCGCTTTCATAAAATTAGCCCGTATATGTATACATCTTTGATATAATAACGTTTTTAATGCTTAATTGCAAACGTAATTGTGCTATTAAAAATTTAAGCATAAGCTTAATAATTCATTACTTACATTACATTTTCATTTTGATTACATACTAATTATAAAGTGTTAAAGAGTGCATTCCAACAGTAATTATGATTTAATTCAGATTTTAATTACTCTATACTTAATTAATGATTGCACAAATATGTATGTTTTGATAAAATATTTCTTGTTGTAATCAAAATAAAATTTGATATGCTTAAGATCACTTTTAGGAGGTGACAGTAATGCCAAATATTAAATCTGCTATTAAACGTGTTAGAACAACTGAAAACGCTGAAGCTCGTAATATTTCACAAAAAAACGCTATGCGTACTGCTGTGAAAAATGCTAAAACAGCAATCAACAATAATGCTGATAACAAAGCTGAATTAGTTAACTTCGCTATCAAATCAGTTGATAAAGCTTCACAAAGTAACTTAATTCATTCAAATAAAGCTGATCGCATTAAATCACAATTAATGTCTTCAAGTAAATAATTTGTTAAAAAGCACGGAACATTGTTCCGTGCTTTTTTAATTGTTAGACAAATTCCCATATAATATTAATTATATGTTTATCACTGATTTGATTTAAATATTTGAATTTGATTAATATTTAAAGTGATAAAATAAATAATTCAAGAATTAAATGTTTGTCCATATATGAAGATTTTAGTTTATAATCTGTTTCGGCACAGTTATTAATAATATTTAGTAGTTGACCTAACTCGTAATGACGTACTTGATTTAATGCTAGTTTAACTCTATAAGGGTGAACATTTATGGTCTTAGCAATTTGCTGGCCACTATAGCCCTTTTGAGCAAGAATTTTACATTGATAATATAATCTATAATTACTTGTAATAAGCGCCAGTAATTTTATAGGTTCTTCTTTCATAATTATTAAATCTCTTACTAATTGTATAGCCTTATCTTTCTGGTTCTTCTGAATGAACTCTGTTAAAAGAAAAACATTTTGCTCTAAACTTCTATTTATTATTAAACTAACATCATTTTTAGTAATAGTGGTTCTATCACCTAGGAATAATGAAATTTTGTCTAATTCTTGAGAAACGATATTAAAGTTAACACCAGTTAATTCTATAAACAAATTTAATGCATCTTGTTTTATATCTTTGTAATTCTCGTGTAACTGATTTTGTATCCATGATTTAATTTCTTGTTCTGACATTTGTTCTACTTTTGAAAGTTTACTAGTTTTCTTTAATGTTTTAGTTAATTTCTTTCTCTCATCTAATTTATTGCTATATATTTCAAAAATGACTAAGTTTTCACCATCGTATTTTTCTAAGAATTCAATAACTTGTTCATTATTTGGTGTAATATCTTTGTTAACTTTTTCACCAGTAAACATGAATGAATTTTTAACAACAATGACTTTTTTCTCAGATATAAAAGGCATAGTTAAAGCTTCTTCAATAACTGTAGACATATCAGTTTCATAAAGATTATATTTAATATAGTTAAAATCATCTTTATCTTCATTTAAGAATGAATGTGTCAGTTCATTGCTTTTCTTTTCAACTAATTCAGGCACTTCACCATATATTGCCATAATGTTATTTGCCATAATTGTGAACTCCCTTTCAAATATCAAACATTTATAATTATACCACGTCTGTATAAAGCCTCACTAGATAAATAGCTAATTTTTGAATTTTATATCTAAATCATGGTCTAAGTCTATCGTTATTTCTCCAACATCTTGTGTGTTTAAAATTGAACTATTTATAGATCTTAGCGTTTGTAACGTTTCTCGATTAGGTAAGTGATATTTATTGTTTTTACCACTTGAAATGATACTTATTGTTGGCTTTATTAAGTTAATAAATGATTCAGAACTGCTAGTCTTACTTCCATGATGAGCAACTTTCAGTATATCAATTTTTGGTAATTGATATATTTTCATTAATTTTGATTCATTATTTTTTGTTACATCACCTGGTAAAAGCATCTTATATCTTTGATATTCAATAAGTAAAATGATGCTATGTTCATTTTTATCATTACTGTTGGGAATATCTCCATGTAAAAATGAAATTTTAGAATTATTTAGTTGAATAAATTGTATCGTTGTAGCATCTATTAATTCAATATTATTGATCTTACATAAACGTTTTATTTTTATTAATTCTATTTCAGAATAGCTATATAAGTTTATATATAACTTTTTGATTCTGATGTGTTGGGCGATATATGGTAATTCACCAATGTGATCTGCATGCGGATGAGTAATAATTAGATGATCAATTTTTGTAATTCTTTTTTGCTTTAATGTTGGTATAATATGATATTTAGCAATATTATGATTATCAATATTACCTATTTTAACCTCTTTACCACCGGTATCAACCATGACAGTTTCTTGTTTCCTTGTTTGAAAGATTAGACTATCCCCTTGACCAACATCAAAGAAGGTTATCGTGCTAACATTTGGTCGAACGTTAAAAACACATAAAACTATAAACACGATAATGAATAAAAACAGAATTTTCATTTTTTTATAACAGAAAAAGATATAAATGAGTACTATTAATAATACAAAAATAGAAAATTCTACTGCCGATTTAGGTGCTATAAAAATTTGATAATATTTAAAAGTTAAGAATAAATCTAAAAGTTTGTTATGAACTATGTATATTTTGTCAAAAACTAAATTAGGCAATGCCGTATCACTTACAAAATGATAAGCAAAGAATAAAAATATGGCTAATGGAAAAATGATAAAACTATAAAATGGAACAAAAATGAGATTGGATAGTAATCCTATCCATTGAATTTGGTTAAAATGATAGATTGAAATTATAGTTGAAGAGAGTTGTGCGATAAATGTAAGTACAAAAATATTTTTAATGAAAGTTAATTTTTTAAGAAGAGGAAATGAAATAATAATAAAAAATGAGATTATAAATGAAAATTGGAAACCAATGTCATATAGATAATCAGGCTTGAAAAAGGTCATAACTAAAAATATGAGACCTAGTATATCTATAGAAGCTATTTTTGTTTTATTTGAAATAAGTATGACAGTAGTTGTTGCTAAAATTGCTCTTAGTGCACTTGGTGCAAAACCAGTATAATATGCAAATATTGATAAAAATAAGATGATTAAACCATTAATAATTACTTTAGGAATGTTTAATCTTACAAGTGGTTGATAAATGAGAAATGAAATTGTTGCAATATGTGATCCGCTAACGGCTAATAAATGGTAGATACCGATATCTTTTACTTTATCAATGAAATCAGTATTGATTCCATTTACATCTCCAGTTACTAAAGCGATAACATATTCAGGATGAGATAAACTTGAATTGTTTAATTTTTTAATAATAAAGTCTCTTTGTTTTTCAATTATATTTTTACTTTTAGTAATATGACATGAATTTAAGTCTACATTACTTATAGAGACATACGGAGTATGATTTAAAACACTAATTATCTTGCCTTTAATAACACAAGATTTATTTTCTAGATCCTTTTCTTTTAGATTATTAGAATAAAGGTAATACACGAAAGGTTGATGACTAAGTTCAAATATACCTTTTAATTGTCTCTCTTGTTTCTCTATCTTGGAACCAAATTGAACTTCGGTAGATATATTAGAATTTGACTTAAGAAATTCGTCTTTATTTAAATTATATTCATTGTGAAAGTGTTCAAAAGTTAAGCCGGAAAATAAACAAATAATCAAAAAGAAAATATGTCGTAACTTTAATCTCTTTTGTAGCGAGATAATGATTAACAATAGAGTAATAAGAATGGCAATCCATTTTATATGTATCCATAAAATACCTGATAGAAAAGATAATTCATAAAATATCATAAATTTAGTTAGTCAAATATCGAGCTACATTTTGTGCTGAAAAAGGTATTTTTTTATAATCAATACCCGCTTGATCTAAAAGTTCTAGTGCGTATTTATGATTGTGATAGTCTTCAGCATAGTATATTTGTTTAATACCAGCCTGAATTATAGATTTTGTGCAATTAAGGCATGGGAAATGAGTAACGTATATAGTAGCTCCATCAGTCGATACACCTTGTTTAGCACATTGTAATAAAGCATTCATTTCGGCGTGAATGGTTCTAATACAGTGGCCATCTTCAATTAAACATCCTTCATCAATACAATGAACTTCTCCAGCTACTGACCCATTATAACCTCCAGCAATAATTCTATTATCTTTAACGATTGTTGCCCCTACTGACAATCTTTGACAAGTTGAGCGCAAAGCTAATAGATGACTTTGCGCCATAAAGTATTCATCCCATTTCAATCTTTCCATTTTCTTCACTCCAATACGTAATTATTATAAATATTATAAAGTATCCTTAAATAGAAGCCAATAATCAATATTAAGTTGTTACATATTCCTTAATTCTTTCAAAAGTTTTATCACCAATACCTTTAATATTTTTCAAATCTTCAATTGAATGAAACGTATTATTTTTTTGTCTGTAATCAATAATTTCTCTTACTTTAGTAGGACCAACACCCGGGATTTTTAATAATTCTGCTTCGCTTGCAGTATTTATATTGACCTTATTAGTAGATGATGAATTTAAAGACTTACTATGGCCACTTTTATTATTATCGTCATTTTGAGTTATGCGATTTTTATTTTCATTAGCAGAGGGAATATATATCATTTTTTGATCTGTTAACTTTTCAGACAAATTGACCTGACTCAAATCCGCGTCAGTAAGCAATTTAGCTTTATCTAACACATCTTTTATTCGATCTGAACTTTTCATTTTATAAACATTTGGGTGTTCTACTGCACCTTTAATATCTACAAAAACTATTTCGTCTCCATTTTGAATTGTATTAGATTCTATCTTATTATTAGTTTTATCATTATTTTTCAACACATCATGATTTTTTCCTTTTTGATTAGAGTTTACATGAGATGTAACAATAGGTTTAGTATCATTTGTGTCTTCATCTGATTTCGAAAAAATTAGAAATAAAGCTATAGATATAATCACTAATACAGTGATACTCAATTGGAATTTCCATTGCTTAATAATATATAATAACTCTTTTTTATCTTTAAACAAAAAACTCATCTCCTTATATGTATAAACGTTTGAGGAGATGAGTTTACTTTATTTATTTAAAAGCTACGAAGAACAGGCGCTCACCATGATCATCGTGATTATTTCGGTTAAAGTCAATAAATGTTTCGATGTTTTTAAAACCTATTTGATTTAACATGTTTATATAAGTTTCTTTTTCAAAGGTTCTTTGATAGTGAGATTCATTAAATCGTTGATAAGTACCGTTATTGTCTTCTATAAAGAAACTCATGTCGTGATAAACACTAAAAGGTTCATCACCTTCAATGGCTTCCCAAGCTAAAAAGGTTGACTCATTTTCATCAATATAACATTGATTATGAAACAACGTACTCATCTTATAAATAGTGTGAACATCAAATATAAAAACGCCATTTTCTGATAAATGATTGAAAACATTTATAAATGTTTTATTTACATCTTCTATAACAGGTAAATAATTCAGTGAATCACAAAATATTGTTATTACATCAAATTTATTATTAAATGAAAAATCGGTCATATCTCCCTCTAACCATAATACTTGATTAGATTTGTTTGCAGCAATGGCTAGCATATCAGAACTTAAATCCATTCCTGTTACCGAACCAATAGTACTAAGTTGAGCAGTTAAACTGCCTGTCCCACAACCAAGATCAAGAATATTAGGCTTATGATTAAAATTTTGAGAATAATGTTGTACTATCTCAAACCATTTATCATAAGGTTGGTCTTGTGTAAGTTGATCATATACTTGACTCATTTCAACATATTGGGTCATTTAATAAGCAACCTGACCATATGATTCTATTGGTGCATCTTGATAAAGCTTCTCAATATTATAATAATTACGTTCGTCTTTATGGAAGACATGAATAACTACATCTGCCAAATCAATTAAAACCCATCTGGCACTTTGATACCCTTCCATACGTTTGACATCAATAGCTTGTTCATGTGCAACTTCTTTAACTGCTCTAGCAATTGATTGAACTTGACGTTCATTATTGCCGTGACAAATCACAAAATAATCAGTCATATCACTGATGCCTTTCATATTTAGAGAAACAATATCTTCTGCTTTTTTGTTTTCTGTCGCATCGACAGCAATATTTAATAATTCTTCTGAATTCATTTAATCATCCTTTATTCTTTGATCACTATAATTATAATAGTTTAAACATGAAATCGTTTTGCCATAAACTGTAATATCCTTACTGATTAAGAAAAGTACCGTTCGCTTAGAAATTTCATAAATCGTTTTATCTAAGCTACCTTGATTGTATGCCATATCTCTTATTTCTTCAACTCCTGGGGTTTTTCTCCCTGGTTCAATATAATCAGCAATGAATACAAGTTTTTCAGTTTTAGTCATTTCTTTACGTCCAGTTGTATGGTTCTTAATTGCTAGTAAGACTTCTTCATCTTCGACTCCAAATTCTGAGCGCATTATAGCGGCACAGACAGGTCCGTGTAAGATTTCTCCACCATAACTTAATAATTCACTATCTAAATCATGCTGTCTAGCAATTTGATACATAGTACTTAAATCATCGTATTTGCAATAATCATGTAATACACCAGCTAAATTAGCTTTATCTTTATCACCACCATAAATTTCTGCTAATTTTACAGCAGTTTCAGCTACTCTTAACGAATGTTTGAATCGTTTTTCAGGTAGTTTATCTTTAATAAGTTCAATAGCTTTATCAATTTTCATAAAATCCTTCCTCTCTTATATAGTCGTGAATACTAGGAGGAACCAAGATATTTATTGGTTGTTTATTTTTTACACGATTTCGAATTAATGAAGAGCTAATATCCATTCTCGGTATTTGAATTGCTATCATTGAATCTTCTATTTCTTGATAGTTAACATCTCTGTTAACAACTACAAACTTGATTAGTTTTTTTAATTTATCAATTTCATACCATTTATCTAGTTGCTTATACTGATCAGTTCCGATAACGAAATAAATCTTAGCATTTTTTTCATTTTTTGCGAAATCTTTTAT
The DNA here is from genome assembly GCF_001836805.1 of Staphylococcus sp. HMSC062A01. NCBI lineage: Bacteria > Bacillati > Bacillota > Bacilli > Caryophanales > Staphylococcaceae > Staphylococcus > Staphylococcus sp. HMSC062A01. Next base: position 27,767 of record NZ_KV830621.1, on the reverse strand, counting down.
CGTATCATAAGTATAGCTTTGGCCTCTCCTGTTAAGTTCGATATCACAAATTTCACCAAAACCTAATTCATTAATTGCTAAATTTATCATTTTGATACGATATTTAGCATCTAAATATTCATCGTGAGTTTTTAAAGGTGCCATAAAACTTGGTAGGAAATAAAATTTATCTGGTTGAAGGTGATGATAAACTTCATTAGCAACTAACATGTGTGCAGTGTGTATTGGATTGAATTGACCACCATAGAGAACTATTGTTTTCTTATTCATAACTTATGGTAATGTAATTTCTTTATTATCAACTGATTCTCTATATATTACGATCATAGAACCAATCACCTGTACAATTTCACTTTTAGTTGCATTGCTTAACGCTACCGCTAATTCATTTTTATCATCAAAATTATTTTGTAACACGTGTATTTTAATTAATTCTCTATTTTCAAGTGTATCATCGATTTGAGCAATCATATTTTCATTAATACCTGATTTACCAATTTGAAAAATAGGATCTAAATTGTGAGCTAAACTTCTTAAATATCTTTTTTGTTTTCCTGTTAACATATTAAACTCCTTGTAATTTACTTAATACTGTATTTTTCATTTCTTTTAAGTTTGGTTTTTTTCCCGTCCATATTTTAAAACTTTCAGCGCCCTGATTTATAAACATATCTAAACCATTATGAATCACGTTACCTTTAAGTTCAGCTTCCTTTAATAACTTAGTCTTATATGGAATATAAATAATATCACTGACTAGTGTTCTTGATGATAGATTGTCTAATTTTATAACAGTGTCATCGTTATTATCTAGTCCTGCTGATGTTGTGTTGATGATAATATCAAATTCATCTAAATATTGTTCAGCTTGGTTTAATGAAATAGCATTAATATTCATATCCCATGATTCAAATCTACTCATCGTTCTGTTTGCGATTGTTAATTTAGGTTGAACAATCTTATTAAGTTCATTAGCAATTCCTTTACTTGCGCCACCAGCACCTAGAATAAGAATATAAGCATTAGCTAAATCAGGATATATTTGTTTGAGACCTGAAACATAGCCAATTCCATCTGTGTTATAACCAATCCATTTATTATCAACAATTTTTACAGTATTAACAGCTCCTACTGCTTTTGATTGATCATCAATTTCATCAAGATACTGAATAATACTCTCTTTATGAGGAATTGTCACATTAAATCCAACAATACGCTTATCTTCTATAATATTACGTATATTATGGAAGTCTTCTTTACGTACATGCAAAGCTTCGTACGAATCTTGCATATCTAATGATTTAAAGTTTGCATTATGCATTATTGGAGATAAAGAGTGAGAAATTGGATCGCCTATCACTGCATAATTCATAAATAATCCACCTTACATTATTGAATTTCTTAAGATTACATCAACATTTTTTGGTACACGCACAATAACTTTTGCACTTGATTCAATTGTTATAAACCCTAGACCGGAAATCATTATATCTTTTTTCTCTTTTCCAGTCTCTAGTCTAACTGCTTTAGTATTACTCATATCAAATTGATCTGGGTTATTTGGTGGTGTTAAAACATTTCCAATTTGATTTCGCCATAAATCATTAGCTTTTTCTGTTTTGGTACGGTGAATATTTAAATCATTTGAAAAATAACAAACTAGCGGTCTTTTTCCACCTGAGACATAATCAATTCTAGATAACCCACCAAAGAATAACGTTTGCCCTTCATTCAGTTGGAAAACTCTTTGCTTAATTTCATTTTTAGGTACGATTGTTTTTAGTTCTTTTTCAGAAACATAGTGTGTCATTTGATGAGATTGAATAATACCAGGAGTATCATACATAAACGTTTTTTCATCTAAAGGTATGTCAATTAAGTCTAATGTAGTACCAGGAAATCTTGATGTAGTAACTACATCTTTCTCTCCTACACTTTGTTCAATCAATTTATTTATAAGTGTAGATTTACCTACGTTTGTTGTGCCTACTATATAAACATCCTGTTTATTTCGATTTTGGTCAATTGATGCTAGAAGATCATCGATACCCCAACCTTTTTGAGCAGATATCAATATAACATCGTCAGCATCTAAGCCATATTTTCTAGCAGTTTTCTTAAGCCATTCTTTTACTCGTCGTTTATTAATCTGTTTTGGTAGAAGATCTAGTTTATTTGCTGCTAAAATAATCTTCTTGTTACCAACTATTCGTTTTAAAGCATTAATAAATGATCCTTCAAAGTCAAATATGTCAACTACATTAACAATAATGCCATTTCGGTCAGACAGTTCATTTAATAAATTTAAAAAATCTTCACTATCCATTCCAACATCTTGAATTTCATTGTAATTTTTTAGTCTAAAACAACGTTGGCAAATAACATCCTCTCTAAAAAGGTTATGTTCAGGAACATAACCAGGTGCACTTTTATCTTCGGACTGAAGTGGCGCACCACAGCCAATACATTTTAATGTGTCATCCAATCAATTTTCCTCCCATTTGATATAGCCTTTATTTTTAAAGTAATTTAATAAGCGACGTTCAATAATACGGTTGAACTTTGTAATAAAACCATCTGTACGTTTAACAGGAACCACCATAATTGTATATAAACCATTTCGATTGCCTCCAAATACATCAGTTAACATTTGGTCTCCAATGACAATCGTTTCTTCTGGATTAATATTCATATGTTTAATAGCTTTTTTAAATGCTTTGCCCATAGGTTTTCTTGCTTTGAAAATAAAATCCACATCTAGATCTTTAGAAAAACTAGATACTCTATCTTCATTGTTGTTAGATACAATTGTAATTGTGATACCTAACTCATTTGCTCTTTTAAACCATTGCTGTATCTCTATAGTTGGAGATTTAACATCCCAACCCACTAAGGTATTATCTAAATCTGTGATAATACCTTTAAAACCAGCCTCAGCTAACTTTTCAATATCTATTTGAAATACAGACTTAACGTAGTCGTTTGGCATAAAAAATTTTTTTATTAATCCCATTTATTTATCACCTTTATTATTATTTATAAAATTTTAATTAATGCTTCAACAATTGAACTTGAAGATTTTGCAGCTTCGCCAAGAAATTCTTCAAAAGATATGTCTGCTTTACCATTAGCTAAATCTGAGACTGCACGTGTAACTATAAAAGGAACATGAAATTGATAGCAAGTTTGTGCAATTGCAGTTGCCTCCATTTCAACAGCCATAGCCTCAGGAAATTGTCGTTTAATTGTTAATCGCTGCTCTATACTACCAATAAAACTATCACCACTAACAATTTGGCCAATTTTAGCATTATAATTTTTTTTATTAATTACTGTTTCTACCGATTTAAGTAGTTCTTGATCTGACTTAAATTCTAATGGCATTTGAGGTATTTGACCCAGTTTATAGCCAAATGCTGTTGCATCAACATCATGATAAACAACATCATTACTAATTAACATATCTCCAACAGATAAACTCTCATCTAATGCACCGGCAGATCCAGTGTTGATGATGAGTTTTGGATTGAATTTTTCAATTAATAACGTAGTTGAAATAGCAGCATTTACTTTGCCAATACCACTTTGAGTTAACACTACTTCTTTTGAATTTAATTTCCCTCTATAAAACTTTACATGTGCAACAGAAATTTCATTCATATCTGTTAATTTGTCTTTTAGTATAGCTACTTCTTCTTCCATAGCTCCTATAATTCCAATCATATTAACACCTCAGTCTTTATCTTAGCAATTGCTATTTTATCATATATTTTTATTCATCACGACAATGTTATTAACTCTTTTATTAAAAAAATAAATTCATCTAATATAAAAGCTTTTGGGGTCATGAAATTAATGCACTAAATTAATTTAAACTTGTAAAAAAAAGACCATTTCTATTAAAATTTAATAGAAACAGCCTTAAAGAATTATATAAGCACTTTACGAGTGTGCTCATTATTGAAAATTTAGCCTTTCCAAAGCGTAGCTAAATCTTGTAGTGAGAAAATACCAGTTACAATTGTTACAATCACTGCTACTATACCGAAAATAAGCATCCATGTAGGGTGTTTGTAGTCTCCGACTATAGATTTTTTACGACTTGCAATTAAAATAGCCCCAAGTATAATAGGTAAAATCCAACCATTTATTGCACCAGCAATAATAAGTAAACTAATAGGTTTACCAATAAATAAGAAAATTAAAGTCGAAACAACAATAAAGATAATTACAATAAGATTATTTTTAGTCAATAATGATTTATGTAATGTTTTCAAGAATGTAGCACTTGTATATGCTGATCCTATAACAGATGACATAGCAGCAGCAAAAATAACTACACCGAAAATATTTTTACCAATAGGTCCTATTGCGTGTTCAAATACAGATGCAGGTGGGTTATCAGTGCTTAATGTTACTCCAGTAACCACAACTCCTAATACTGCAAGGAATAATAATGTTCTCATAATACCGGTTGTTAATATACCAGCAATAGCAGAACGGTTTACAAATGGTAAGAATTCTTTCCCTTTCATTCCAGAATCTAAAAGTCTGTGTGCACCAGCAAATGTAATATATCCACCCACTGTTCCTCCGACTAGTGTAATAATTGGTAAAATTAATTTAACCGGATGTTCAGGAGCAAATGTGTGAATTAAAGCATCTCCATATGGTGGATTTGAAACAACCATAACATATGCAACTACTAGTATCATAACAACACCTAAAATCATCGATACAACATCCATGATTTTTTGTCCACTTTTACTTACAAAGATTAATATTGAGAAGATAGCTGTAATTGCAGCACCCCATTTAATATCTAATCCAAACATAGCATTTAACCCTAGGCCAGCACCGGCAATATTACCAATATTAAATGCCAGTCCTCCAAATGCAATTAGTATGGAAATTAAAGTACCAAGACCTGGCATAACTTTATTAGATACTTCTTGTCCACGAAGTCCAGTTACTACAAGCACACGCCAAATATTAATTTGTGCTCCAATATCAATTATAATGGAAATTAATATTGCGAATGCGAAGCTAGCGTAAAATTCTGCAGTGAATACAGCGGTTTGAGTTAGAAAAGCTGGTCCAATGGCTGAAGTTGCCATTAAGAATACAGAACCGTACAGTAATCGTCTGTGATTTTTTGTGAATTTAAATTCCTTTTCATTTGGATTAATTTCTTGATTTGGATTTTGGTTTAAGTTTTCTCCCATAATAGCTCCCCCTTATAAGGATTGAATATCAATGCCTTCTTTCGTTAATTTTTCTCTAATTTGCGATACAAATTCTAGTGCATGAGCCCCATCGCCATGCACACAAATCGTATCAGCTTTTAAATCAATTTCTTTTCCGTTTTTACTAACAACTTTGTTTTCAATTACCATTTTTAAAACTTGATCTAAGGCTTCTTCAGTATTAGTGATTACTGCATCTGCCTCTTTACGACTAACGAGTTGACCATTGTCTTCATATCGTCTGTCAGCAAACACTTCAGATGCAGTTCGTAATCCTAATGATTCAGCTTCAGTAATTAATAATGTATTTGATAACCCTACTAAGATTAGTGAAGAATCAAAATCATATACAGCTTGAGCAATTGCATGTGCAATGTTTTTGTCTTTAGCACCCATATTGTAAAGTGCACCGTGAGGTTTAACATGATTAATACGTGTTTGATGTACCTTACAAAATCCATCTAACGCACCAAGTTGATAAACAACTAAATTATAGATTTCTTTTGGTGTAATATCCATGTTGCGACGACCAAATCCTTTTAAATCTGGTAATCCAGGATGAGCCCCAATACCGACAGCATTGTCTTTGGCAAGTTTAATTGTGTCATACATGACATTTTCATCGCCAGCATGGAAGCCACAAGCAATATTAGCTGATGTAATTAATGGAATGATTTGATTATCTCCACCGAATGAGTAATTTCCAAACGCCTCACCTAAGTCACAATTTAAGTCTATGCGCATTATAACTCCACTCCTTCGATTATTTGATGTTTTTCAAGGAATTTAATATCTACTTCACTTGCATCATCATTTGCATAAAGTGGGTAACTTAAAACTGCATATAAAAAGTCTGCAGTTGTTGTAAATCCTTCTATAACCATTTCATCAAGTGCTACTTTTAATTTGTTTATAGCTGTTTTTCGATCAGTATCTTTTACTATAACTTTAGCAACTAGCGAATCATAATAAGGTGATACTTGATACCCTGGATACAACAGAGAATCGACACGGATGTTGAAACCTTGAGGTAAATGTAACTTTTTAACTTTACCAGGCGAAGGTTGAAATTTCTTTTCTGGATTTTCAGCATTGATACGTGCTTCAATTACATGTCCATTAAACACAATATCATCTTGAGAAAATGGTAATTTATCATGTTGCATTAAGTATAATTGGGCTTGTAATAAATCTCTATCAGCGCGCATCTCTGTAACAGTATGTTCTACTTGAATACGTGCGTTCATTTCAATAAAGTAGTGTGCATCCTTAGTTACTAAAAATTCAATTGTACCTGCACTTCGATAATTTGATGCTTTTGCGACTGCAACTGCATCTGCACATATCTGTTGGCGTCTCTCTTCAGTTAAAGCGGCACAAGGAGATTCTTCTATTAATTTTTGGTTTTTACGTTGAACCGAGCAATCTCTTTCGCCTAAATGTACATAATTACCTTTACCATCACCAATAATTTGTACTTCCACGTGTTTCGCCACAGGTATAAATGCTTCAACATAAACTCTGTCATCGTTAAAGTATTTTTGTCCTTCGCTTTTCGCTTCTTTAAGGGATTTTTCAAGTTGTTCTGGCTCTTTTACTATACGGATGCCTTTTCCGCCACCACCACTTGCTGCTTTTAAAACAACAGGATAGCCAATTTCTTCAGCTAGTTCCTTTATTTCATCAACTGAATTAACTGCATCTTTAGATCCTGGAATTACAGGAACATCTGCATCATCTACAGTTTGTCGAGCAGTTATTTTATCACCCATTAGTTCCATTGTTTTCTTACTTGGACCAATGAATTGAATATTATTTTCTTCTACTTTTTCAGCAAAAGTTGTACTTTCAGATAAAAAACCATATCCTGGATGGATTGCATTAGCACCTGTAATTTCTGCTGCTCCAATAATTCGCTCAATATTTAAATAACTATCTAAAGGATTTGCTTCACCAATACAAACTGATTGATCAGCTAAACTAACATGTAAACTTTGCTCATCTCCTTTAGCATATATCGCAACGGTCTCGATTCCCATTTCACGACAAGCTCTAATTATACGGACCGCAATTTCTCCTCTATTTGCTACTAAACAACGATACATTTAGCTGTCCCCCTTATTTAACTTTTACTAGTACTTGATCATATTCAACATTTGTACCATGATCTGCTACTATTTCAGCAACTTCTCCATCTACATCGCTAGTTATTTCATTCATAACTTTCATCGCTTCTACATAACCAATAATGTCACCAACTTTAATTTTATCTCCAACTTTAATTTGTGGATCAGTTAACTCTTTACTATCTTGTAAGAAGAAAGTACCCACCATTGGTGAAGAAATTTCTTTAGAAGTTTCTTCACTTGCATTCGTTTGAACTTGTTGTGGATTTTCATCATTTACAGTGTTTGTACTTACTAAGTTTTGGTTTGAAGACACATTAGATGATTGGTAACCCTCAGTGAAATCTAATTCTAATTCGCTTTTATTATCCTTAAATTTAAAACGTTTAACGCCATTTGATTTAACTAAGTTAATAACTTCTTCTATTTTTTTTATATTCATCTATTATTTCTCCTCTTCAATTAATTTTGCTAATTTTTTTGATGTTGCTCGCATTGAATGCATATTAAATATTGGAGCCTTTGTCACTGATTCTAACTTCTCTTCAAAATGTTGATTAAAGTTTTTTAACATAGCATTCGCTTCATCCACAGATATCCATTTAAACTGTATCACATCACCCGGCTTAAATTGAGCTAGTTTTTTAAGATCTAATTGACTCACTGTAGCAATTTTTGTATAACCACCAACTGTTTGTTTATCATTCAAAAGTATTATCGGATTGCCATCATTTGGAACTTGGATACTACCCATCCCTACAGGTTCTGATATGATATCAGCTCCATTATCTGGTGGAATGTTGTCACCGATAAGTCTATATCCCATTCGATCTGATTGATCAGATATTTTATATTCCGATTCAACTAAGGTCTTTCTTTTTTCACGTGAGAAAGCATTTACTTGAGGACCTTCTATAATATGAATAATATTGTCTTGTTCTATTGCATCATAGTCGCTTGATTTTCCAAGATTAACCTTAAAGTTGCTATTTTGCACAACTTTAATATAATCGTCTTTTTTCAAAGCTCTACCATCAAAACCACCTATTTTACTTCTTGTATGTGTAGAGTAGCTACCAGCAACCATTTCAATATCAAGGTGATGACCAAAGAAAATATAACCACGTGCACCCTTTTTTGCTGGTCCAAATTCAAGTACATCGCCTTTATTTGCTAATAAGACATTATTATTGGAAATATTAATATCATTTAACTTTGCATTAAATTGACCACCTGTTATTACAAAGGTGTTAGCTTGAGTAAAAGTCAATGTTGGTCCAATGATAGTAAATTCTAGGCTAGGACCGTTATTTCCGATTAGTTCACGTCCTAAGTTATAACTAAATTGATCCATTGCACCAGACCCGGAGAAACCTAAATGTTGATACCCAAAACGGCCTTTATCTTGAACGGTAGTGAAAAGACCTGGCTTCAAAATCTTAATGCCCACTACGAGTCACCCACTTTTCTTTATTAAATCTTCCATCATTGATTTCACTTTCAATTTGATTATACGTCTTCTCATCTATCGAGTAGAATTTAATATAATCACCAGCTTCATACAATGTCATAGGTTCAGAATATTGATCAAAGACTTTTAAAGGTGTTCTTCCAATAATTTGCCATCCTCCAGGTGAATCAGAAGGATATAAACCTGTTTGATTGTTAGCTATTCCAACTGAACCAGCATTAATTTTAACTCTTGGTTCAGATCTTCTAGGAGTATGAATACGTTCGTCTAAACCACCTAAGAATGGGAAACCAGGCATAAAACCTAGCATATATACAAGGTATTCATTAGTTGAATGGATTTGAACAACTTCTTCTGTAGATAAGTTGTTATAACTAGCTACCTCTTCTAAATCAGGTCCCATTTCTAAGTTATATAATACAGGAATATGTATAACATTTTTTTTAGAGTATGTATCCTCTTTCGAAACTTTGAGCTTATCTAATTCTAATTTTTCAATCAATTGTTTGTAATCGATTGAATCATTATTGAAATTAATCATAATAGCTCGATATGATGGGATAACATCTTTAATATCTGGAATATTTTTGGACAGAATATGTTGTGTAGTTAAATCAACCTCTTGATAATTAACCTCACTTATTTCTTCTTTGAAATAAAGCAATAGCGATTGCTCATTTATAACTTTAACTTCCAATCCATTGCCTCCCCTTTAATATTATTAATTGTATATTTGCGCCTTAAAAAGATGATTTAATATTTTAAATAATCATATTTTACCGATATGTATAAAAAATTATAACATTATAATATCTTAGTTGTTTAATAAGTATTTCAAATTATGAATAATAAAAAAAGCGAGACAAAATGTAATCGCTTACTTTATAGTGTAATTTGCAAATAATTCAATTGTATTTACAACGTTATTTAAGCATATAAAACTAATTTTGTCATGAAAAAGTTCATATTTTCAAATTAATTTGATAAAATATATGAAATTTTGTAACATAAAGTATAATTTTATCTTAAAAATTATCATATTCTAGCTGTTAACTTTTTTAATATCACTTTATTAAAGTTAATACAATAGCATTATTGGGTTATTAAAAAAAGCTATGAAAGAAATCATTGATATTTGATTTCTTCATAGCCAATATAAATATGCATTTAATTAATGTAAATAGCAAAATATTTAAAGAGTTTGTAAAACTTTATTCAGAAAAAATCTATCTATTTAATATTTACAATTTTAACATTAATTTCTCCACCATTTGGTAGAGGCACACGAACTTCATCTTTTAAACTTTTACCAATTAAAGCTTTAGCCATTGGTGATTCATTTGAAATTTTACCGTTGAATGCATCTGACTCTGCAGAGCCCACGATTTGATAGCTTTCTTCTTCATCTCCAGGTAACTCAATGAAAGTAACAGTTTTTCCAATTTGTACAACGTTGTTATCACCAGTATCCTCAATGATTAGAGCATATCTAAGCATATGTTCTATACGTTGAATATCTTGTTCGATAAAACCTTGCTCATCTTTAGCGGCATCATATTCTGAGTTCTCAGATAGGTCACCAAATGAACGTGCTACTTTGATTTTTTCAACAACTTCTGGACGTTTAACTGTTTTTAATTCTTCTAATTCTTTTTCTAATTGTTCATAACCCTCTTGAGTCATTGGATATTGTTTTTGATTTTCCATTATGTCATCTTCCTTTTTCAATTAATATAGTTTAGTCATTAAATATATAGTTTTTTGATACATATTGTAATTTACTTATTGTTTACTAACCAATGTTTGAATTTTAGTAGTCATTATATCAATTGCAACCTTGTTACTTCCACCTTCTGGAATGATAATATCTGCATATTTCTTAGTAGGCTCAATAAATTGATTATGCATTGGTTTGACAACATTTAAATATTGGTTAATTACTGATTCCATAGATCGACCACGTTCTTTAGTATCACGAACTAGTCGTCTAAGAATTCTTAAATCTGCATCAGTATCGACGTATATTTTAACATCCATCATATCACGTAGTGTTTTATTTTCTAAAGCAAATATACCTTCTACGATAATAACATCTTTAGGTTCAAATGCAATGGTTTCTTCACTACGTGTATGATTTGAATAATCATATGTAGGAACTTCGACTGCATGACCATTTCGTAAATCTTTTAAATTTTCAATTAGCAAATCATTATCAAATGCAAAGGGATGGTCATAATTTGTTTCTAATCGCTCTTCAAATGTTAAATGTGATTGATCTTTATAATAATAGTCTTGAGCAAGTAATGCGACACTATGGCCTTCTAAATTCTTCATGATTTCGTTTGTAACTGTTGTTTTACCAGATCCTGAACCACCGGCAATACCAATAATTGTTGTGTTTGCCATTATCTAATTTCCTTTCTCATCATGTTCTTAGGATAAATTGGATGATCTACTTTGATTTGTACAATTTGAAGTGGGTGACGTGCAGCATCTAGACTATTGCCCTCCTCATCATATATGGCATCAATAACTTGTCTAAAACTTTGTATTTCAGGTCCAAAGAATTCAATTTCTTGACCTGGTTTAAAGTGATTTCTTTGTTGTATTGTAGCAATTTGAGTAGTTTCATCATAATCTATTACTAATCCACAAAAATCGTAAGGTGATTTTTTATTTTGTTGAACACCAAACATTTGCTCTTCATATCCTGGTGTACCTTCAAAAAATGCTGGTGCAGTATCTCTATTAGCACATTTATCTAATTCTTTTAACCATTCAGGATTAATTTTAAAATTCTCAGGATCTTCAGCATAAGCATCAATAACTTTTCTATAAACTGATACAACTGTAGCTATATAATGAATAGATTTCATTCGCCCTTCTATTTTTAAAGAGTCGATACCGATTTCCATCATTTGAGGTATTGATTCAATTAATTTTAAATCCTTAGGACTCATAGCAAATGGTACGGTGTCTCCATCTTGATAATAAAGATCAAGTTCACCGTCATTATCTACTTCTAATAAATCGTAATCCCAACGACAACTTTGACAACAACCACCTCTGTTAGAGTCTCTAGCTGTCATATGATTACTAAGTGTACAGCGACCTGAATATGCAATACACATTGCACCATGTATAAATGCTTCAATTTCAATGTCTACATTTTCTTTCATTTCTTTCATTTCCATCGCACCAGTTTCACGTGCTAATACCACTCGATCTAAACCTTCTTCTTTCCAGTATTGAACCGCTTTAGTATTAGACAATGACTGTTGTGTCGATAAGTGTATTTCTAATTTAGGAGCAACTTGCTTACAAGTTTCAATAATTAAAGGATCTGCAACAATGATTCCGGTAGCACCCGTTTTTTCTAATTTAATTAAATAATTTTCCAGATCTTTAATATTCTCGTCATGAGCGATAATATTAGTAGTTACGTAAATTTTTGCATTATATTGACTTGCGAATTCAACGCCTTCTTTAATTTCAGCCATAGTAAAATTATCAGCATTAGAACGCAAACCATATTCTTGACCACCTAAAAATACTGCATCTGCACCATAATGTACTGCAATCTTTAATTTTTCTAAATTACCAGCAGGCGCTAATAATTCGGGCTTTTTAATTTTACTTTTCTCTTGTGTTTGAATTTCAGTCAATGTTTTCATTTTTAGCGCCTCCTTTTAATAAACTGTTTGTTTATATAAAAATCCTTCATCAAATGGACGATGTTCTGGTTGGATTGCTTCAATTGGATCTACTAACATGAATTTTTCATCTTCATATGCTTCAGGATCTTCATTATATAAATCTATAGCTTCTCTGTATTGAGCTGTAACAGTATTTATATATTCTTCACTTTGCAGAATTCCATCTATCTTAAAAGAATCAATTCCAGCTTCAAATAGTGGATCGAGTTCTTCAATTAAGCAGATATCATTTGGAGACATTATATGTGTACCATTAAAATCTTCAAATACAGAATATTTATTATCACGTTCTTCGTCATATAGGAGTAACTCTTTATCATCATTTTCACGTTTAATCTTCATTTGTCTATCTTGGAAAGTATAATAGTTCCCAAGCAACATGCGTTTAGATTGGAACATACAAGTCATCCCATGTACTTGAACTTCAATTTCAACATTTGCATTCTCTTTTATATTTATTATTTCATCTAAGTTTAATTCTCTCGCTAGAAGTGCTCGTTTGGCACCTCTTTTTCCCCAATAGTTACATTGGAAATAGTTAGTTACTATAGTTTCAGCATCCCAATTTAGTGGTATCGGATTATGTTGGTTTTTGACATACATGACGACTGCAGGGTCACCAAATATAATTCTGTCTACTCTAACTTCATGTAAGAAATTAATATAGTCTTCCAATGCATTTAAATGATAATTGTGGAAAATGCCATTTACAGCAACATATATTTTTCTATCATGCTCATGCGCTAATTTGACTGCTTGTTTAATATCCTCACGATTAAACTCTCCTGGTAATCTTAACCCAAATTTTTGTTCACCAATGACAAATGCATCTGCACCAATATCTATTAGTGTTTCTAAATGACTTAATGATTTAGGAGTAACGAGTAATTCCGTCATAATTATTCTCCTTTAATTGATATTGCTAACCCATCATCCATATTTATAAAGTTAGTACTGTAATTTTCTAGACTAATTAGCCAATCATTAAATTTTTGAACTTTTTTAACCATTTGCTTAACATTTCTTGAACGTACGATATCTATATTCGATACAAAACCGTGGTATAGAACATTATCTGTAATGACTAGTCCACCATTTCTTAATAGTGGTGTGTAATATTCAAAAAATTTCTTTGATTGAGCTTTTGCTGCATCAATAAAAATAATATCATATTGTTTATCACTGACTTTGTTATATTGCTCTAAAGCATTTCCCTCAATAAGTCTTATTTGTGATGAGTAGCCATAAGTTTCGAAATTTGATTTAGCTTGTGTAATCATTTTCTCATCACGCTCTATAGTCGTAATATGTATATCATTTGATACGGATGCAAATTGCATTGAACTATACCCTATTGCAGTGCCAATTTCTAGAATGTTTTTTGCACGATGTATCCGAATTAATTGTTTAATCATCTCTAGGGATAATCTATCGACAATTGGTACAGCATTTTGCTCCGCATATTCTCTTAACGTTTCAATTTTATTATCTGTTTTACGATGTATATCCAATAAATACTGCTGGTTAGCTTCCATTAATTTACTTCCTTTTTAAAGACAAAATGACATTAAAAAATAAACCAGTCGATATGGAGTTATCCACTAAACTTTAAAAGTTTTAAATAAACTTAACCGTGCTAGGATAACTTATACTTATAAATGTATGACTGATTTAAATATTTATTAAAACTCATTGTCTACCTATAAGAATTTAACTTTAAATATTTTATCATATATTTGATTGTAATTTAAGATGTAACATATAAAAAACACGATTTTATCAATCAAAAAAGGAGCAGAATAGAACTCGAATTGAATTCATTATCCCACTCCTTATATAAAATTTCTGTTCTGAATTATAAATTAAATCACATATTGACAGTTCAGTCAGCTAATTTAAATTTGTTTTAGTATTAAATATTAAATCTAGGAAACTATTCTTCCATGTTTGTGTTAACTACTTCTTCAATCATGTCCCATTCTTCATCAGTCTCGATAGGTACTAATTTACCACCATCACCTGATTCATCAGGTTCATTAATCATTGGAATCAATTCAATCATGTCATCATCGTCAGATTGAGCACCTTCCTCAGCTAAAATAACATATTCTTTTTTAAATTCTGGATGATAAAATTCCAACATTTTACGATATAAAACTTCGTTACCATTTTCATCGAATAAAGTTAATAACTCTTCTTCATTACTAATATCTAATTTTACATCGTGGTTATGATTATGTTCAGTCATTGTTTATTACTCCTTTATTGGATTGAATCTAAATAGCCTTGCAATATAAATACTGCTGCCATTTTATCAATTACTTTTTTTCTTTTTTGTCTAGATACATCTGCTTCAAGTAATGAACGCTCTGCTGCCATAGTACTTAATCGTTCATCCCACATAATTATCTCTATATCAGGTAAGCTTTCTTTGAGTAACTCCTTGTATCTTAACGAAGCTTCTCCACGAAAGCCAATAGAATTATTCATATTCTTAGGTAAACCAATTACTACAGAACCAACGTTATGTTCTTTAATAATGGTCACTAATTGATCTATGCCAAAATCTTCTAGTTCCTCGTTAATTCTTAGAGTGTCCAATCCTTGGGCAGTCCAACCCATTAAATCGCTTATAGCTACGCCAACTGTTTTACTACCTACATCCAAACCCAAAATTTTGTGCGTTAACATATACTAGTTCTTGTTCTCTTTTAAATAATTTGAAACGAGTTCTTCCATGATAACGTCACGATCAATGTGGCGAATTTGATTTCGAGCATCATTTTGACGAGGTATATATGCAGGATCACCTGAGAGTAAATATCCTACAATTTGATTTACAGCATTGTAACCACGCTCTTCTAAAGTTCGGTGTACGTTGTTTAACACTGTTTCAACATTATCTTTCGGAATTTCTTCATAGTCAAACTTCATTGTTTTATCAATATTATCCATAGATGCGACACTCCTCTAAAACGAATTATCTTACATACACCAATTTTACACTAGTTGATTACAAAGTTATAGTTTTTTAATGTAATCTTTAATAAAGCGTAATGCTTCTGAGATATTTTCTGGTTGCGTACCGCCACCTTGAGCCATATCTGGACGACCGCCACCTTTACCACCAACTAATGGTGCCATATTCTTAATGATATCTCCAGCTTTAATTTTATCTGTTTGTTCTTTTGGTACAGTTGCTATTAGTGATACCTTTTCACCTAAATCACTGGCTAAGATTATAATAGCATCTTGTTGTTTAGATTTGAAATCATCCATAGTTTGTCTTATTTCTTTAGCATTAGAAACTTCAACTTCTGTAGCTAGTACTTTAAAGCCATTAATTTCTTCAATTTGATCCTCTATATTGCCCATTTTAAGTGAAGTGATTTCCTTATTTCGTTGTTCTAATTGTTTATGAAGGTTCTTTTCTTCCTCTTGTAGCTGGACAATTTTATCAAATACTTGATCATCAGATTTGACTTTAATTTGATCTTTAATAGAATTAAATTTATTTTGAATATCCTCTAGATGTAAGAACGCTGACTTACCAGTAAATGCTTCAATACGTCTAACGCCTGCACCTGTACCTGATTCACTTATAATCTTGAAAAGCCCAATTTCTGCAGTATTATCAACATGTATACCACCACATAGCTCAATTGAGAACGGTGACATATTAACAACGCGCACAATATCTCCATATTTTTCACCGAATAACGCCATAGCACCAATTTGTTTTGCTTCATTAATAGGCATCTCTTGTATATTAACTGAAATACCTCTCCAAATTTCCTCATTTACACGTCTTTCAACTTTATCAATTTCGTCTTGAGTCATCGGACCAAAATGTGAGAAATCGAAACGCAAACGCTCACTTTCAACTAACGAACCTGCTTGATTTACATGTTCACCTAATACTTCTTTTAATGCAGCGTGAAGTAAATGAGTGGCACTATGATTTTTTTGGATGTCTTTTCTTTCATCCCTATTAACACTTGCATCTACATCACTATTAACTGTAACTTGACCAAATTGGATGACACCTTGATGTAAGTTTTGACCATTAGGTGCTTTAGTTACTTCAGTTACTTCAATCTCAAAGTTCTCATTACCTACTGTTCCTCTATCAGCTACTTGCCCACCACTAACTGCATAAAATGGAGTTTCTTTTAAAATGAAATATACAGTTTCTCCTGGTTCAGCAGATTCAACTTTCTCTCCATTATAAATTAAATCAGTTAACGTAGTCTGATAATCTGTAGTTTCATATCCGACAAATTTGCTTTCAGTAGTAATATTTTTAAGAACTTCACTTTGGATTTGCATTGATTGTGAACTTTGTCGAGCTTCTCTAGCTCGTGTACGTTGTTGATCCATTTCTTTTTCAAACGTTGCCATATCCACAGAGATGTTTTCTTGACTAGCTAATTCTTCTGTCAATTCAATTGGGAATCCATAAGTGTCGTATAATTTGAACGCATCTGAACCGTTAATTTCATTATTAGATGATTTAGCTTTAGCTAATAAATTATTCAAAATTGCTAAACCTTCTTGAAGTGTCTCATGGAAACGCTCTTCTTCTGATTTAATAACACGCTTAATAAAATCAGCTTTCTCTTTAACATTTGGATAATATGGCTCCATTATCTCTGCAACGATGTCAACTAACTTATACATAAATGGTTCATTAATGTCGAGAGTTTGACTAAATCTGACTGCTCTACGTAGAAGTCGACGTAAAACGTAACCCCTTCCCTCATTCGCAGGTAAAGCGCCATCAGCAATTGCAAATGCAATTGTACGAATATGGTCCGCTATTACCTTAAAGGCAATATCATGCTCGTTGTTTACTAAATATTTTTTGCCAGCTACATTTTCTACTTCATTAATGATTGGCATAAATAAGTCTGTTTCATAATTTGTTCTTACGTTTTGAGAAACAGAGGCCATTCGTTCAAGCCCCATACCCGTATCAATATTTTTATTTGGTAATGGTGTATAAGTGTTGTCTTTATTATGGTTAAATTCACTAAATACTAAGTTCCAAACTTCTAAATATCTTTCATTTTCCCCACCTGGATACATCTCTTCTGATGGATCATCTTGGCCATATTCATCTCCACGATCATAGAAAATTTCAGTGTTAGGACCAGATGGACCCTCACCGATATCCCAGAAATTACCTTCTATTCTAATAATTCGACTTTCTTCTAATCCAATTTCATCATTCCAAATACGATAAGCTTCAGTATCTTCAGGATGAATAGTTACATATAATTTTTCAGGTTCCATGCTCATCCATTTTTCACTAGTTAAAAATTCCCACGCAAAGTGGATTGCTTCTTTTTTGAAATAATCACCAATTGAAAAGTTACCAAGCATTTCGAAAAATGTATGATGTCGTGCAGTAAATCCTACATTTTCAATATCATTTGTTCTAATTGCTTTTTGAGAATTGACTATTCTAGGCTTTCTTGGTGTTTCTCTACCATCGAAATATTTCTTTAAAGTTGCTACACCTGAATTTATCCATAATAATGTATCGTCATCAATTGGCACTAAAGGGGCTGAAGGTTCAACCATATGACCTTTTTCGACGAAGAAATCAATATATTTTTGACGAATTTCACTAGCCTTTAAATTTTTCATTTCCGACACTCCTATATCAACATATTTTATCTAAAAAACACAAAAAACGTTCATCCTCAAAAAAGGGACGAACGTTTTCGCGGTACCACCCTAGTTATAAACAATCTATCTTTAAGCTACAAAAATTATCGCTTGATAGAAAACATTTATCACTCAATTAAAATATAAAAATGACATGAAGTAGCGTTCAACAATATACATTGCACTTTTCACCAACCAGTACATCTCTATATAAGTTATAATTGCCTACTCATCTTCATGCGAACTTAAGATTATTTTAAGTATTTTCAAACTAAATGTCAACGCTCAGCAAAATCATAAGGAGAAACATCACCCATATTAATCATTGGATTGATTTGATATATAGTAGATTCACTTAAAATGATTTGATCATCTTTTGTATCAACGTCGTAAATTGTATCCATTGCCTCTTCATCTTTATTCACAGAAGTATTTGAAATTGTTACATCACTTTCTTTTTGGTCTATATCAAAATATGACAAGATTAGCTCTTGCAATTGTGTATGTCGTATTTGTCCTTGCGTATTTAATCCAATTTCAAATGCGGTTGAATCTCCAAGTAATACTAATGATTGTTTAGCACGTGTAAGTCCTGTATAAAGTATTGGTCGCTGTAACATTCTAAAATACTGCTTAACGATAGGCATAATTACAATTGGAAATTCAGACCCTTGTGATTTATGAATGGATGTGCAATAAGCATGCGTTAATTCTAATAAATCTTGACGAGTGAAAGTAATCTCGTTACCTTCGAAATCAACAACCATAACATCTTTATTTAAAGCATTTTCTTTAGCCCAAAATATACCAACGATTATTCCTATGTCACCATTGAAGATATTATCATTAGGACGATTAACTAACTGAAGAACCTTGTCACCTTTACGAAACTTTATGTCACCAAATTCAATTTCTCGTGTATCTTGTGCCTTGGGGTTTAAAATATCTTGTAATACTTGATTTAATCTTTTAATACCTGCGTTACCTTTATACATAGGCGCCAAGACTTGAATATCACTCATATCATAACCTTTATTAACTGCACTTGAAACTACTTTTTCAACTACTGTAGGAATTTGATCGACATTACAACTTATAAAACTCCTATCATGATAACGCTTTGTAATATCTATTGGCTCACCATGTTTCATACGATGCGCTAAATCGATGATACTTGAACCATCTTGTTGACGATAAACTTCAGTTAGATTAACTCGTGGTATTGCCTTCGAATCAATAAGATCCTTAAAGATTTGACCTGGTCCAACTGAGGGTAATTGATCTTCATCACCGACTAAAATAATTTGTGCATCTAGAGGAACTGCACTTAAAAATTGGTGAAACAACCATGTATCTACCATAGACATTTCGTCAATAATTATGAGCTTTGCTTTAATTTCATTATCTAGAATGTCTTCTGGTTGTGTTTCTTGATTCCATCCAATTAGACGATGAATTGTCATTGCTTCTAACCCTGTAGATTCTTGCAATCTTTTAGATGCTCTACCTGTCGGAGCTGCCAGGACAATAGGATAGTCATCTTCTTGATAGTCTGAATAATTAAGAGAAAGACCATGTACCTCTGCATAAAGCTCAACGATTCCTTTGATTACTGTTGTTTTACCTGTACCAGGGCCACCGGTTAAAAGCATAATTTTAGAATTAATTGCAGTTTGTAAGGCCTCTTTTTGAGATGGTGCATAAAGCACATTATTACTAGTCTCTATATCCCCTATATGTATCTGCAAATCAGATTGTTCTATTTCTTTTAGCTTATGTTTGTATGTTTTAATTCGATATAAATTTTGAACACTTTTGAGTTCGGAATAATAGAGACTAGGAATGGCGACTCGCTCATTATTTACAATAATTTTTTGTTCCTCATGTAATAATTCGAGAATATTTTCAAGTTGTTTTGAATCGATACTATCACTGGAATGAGTATCCATTAGCATCTCTAATGTCACTTCAATTGCATAATCTAGTGATAAATAGGTGTGACCTTGTTTTATACATTCTTCTTCTAACGTATATAATAATCCTGCTTTCAATCGTTCTGGATCATTAAAACTAATGCCATTATTTCTAGCTAAAGTATCAGCTTTATTAAAACCAATTCCTTTAATATCATAAACGAGTTGATAAGGGTTATTTTCGAGCACGTTTAAAGTCTCGGCTTGGTAGAATTGATATATCGCCATTGATAATTTAGGTCCGAAGCCTAAATCATGTAATCGAATCATAATTTTTTCGGACTCTTGATTGGCGTTAATTTGATCAGCAATCTGCTTTTGTTTCTTTTTCGGTAAATTTGAAACCTTCTCTAAAACTGATGCGTCTGCCATAATATCATTTATCGCATTTTCACCAAGTGTATTTACAATATTTTGAGCAGTTTTTTTACCTATACCTTTGAATAAGTCACTTGATAAATATGTAATTATAGCATCCTTAGTTTGAGGGTCCTCTTTTTCAAAAGTGTCGGCTTTCAATTGCTTGCCATAACGTGGGTGCTCTACCACTTGTCCTTTAAAAGTGTATACATCTCCTTCCACAATATTTGGAAAGAACCCTACAACTGTTGGTAAATTACCAAATGATTCATTAGTCTCAATTGTATCCACTTTAATGACTGTATAGAAATTATTATTATTTTGAAATAAAATAGCATCTACAGTACCTTTAATCATTGAATAATCAAATAGTGTAGGGTCAGACATATTACTCCTCCTCATTCTTTATAGCTTCAAACGTTTTCTTAGCATGTTGACTTAACAAGTGATTTGGATCTATAGATATTGCCTTGTCAAAATAAGACATAGCTAAATCAAGATCTTCAGTATCCATGTAAGTGGCTAAACCAAGATTATATAAAGCATCGACATGCTTTGAATCTATAGATAAAACAATTTTCAATTGATTTATAGCCTGGTTAAACATTTCTAAATGACATAGAGCCAGACCATATTGAAATTGAACTTCTGCATCTTGATTATTATCTAATTCTGCTGCAGTCATAAAGTAAGGTAAAGATTCTTTTGGTGCATCTAATTGGTTAAATGACATACCAATCATGTAATTAGTATCTATTTTATCCATATTGTATTTAGATGCCAATTGATATAGTTTAATAGCATCACGGTATTTATCTTGATCGTAATATAGATTGGCTAAATTGTAATACACTGCACCATTTTTATCATCTATCGTAATTGCTCGTTGAAAGAAACGCTCAGCCTTTTCAATTTCATTAATATCAGCTAATACTATTCCTGCATTGATATAATTTTCAATGGTATTTGGTTCTTCTTCTATGTTTTGAAATAAAGCTTTTAAAGCATCTTCAAGTTGACCATTTTGAATCCACTCATAAATCGTATCTTGTTTCGTTATCATGATTCCACCCAATCCTAAAATTATCTTACGAGAAACGCTGTATTTTATAAAATAAAGATGTAGTAGTATTTGGGAGCAAGACATAAACAATATTTTTCGAAAATATATTTCCAGTCAAATACTGCCAATATATATTTGTAGCCTGAGGCATTGAATTATGTCCCAGGCTCTTAACAACTCCATCTTTTGTTTGTTTAATTAAACAACATAACTTAACTGACCTGTTGTTTTAAATACATCATCGATAGTTGCTCCACCTAGACAAACTTCCTCATCATAAAATACAACGGCTTGTCCCGGTGTGATAGCACGTACTGGTTCATCAAATGTAACGCGTAAAGCATTTTGACTTTCACGTTGAACAAACACCTTAGTATCTTTTTGACGATATCTAAATTTAGCAGTACATTCAAATCCGTTGTCCAAATCAACTGGATTTACGAAAGAAAAATCGGAAGCTATTAAATAATCACTATAGAGCGCATCATGATGGAAACCCTGTTCAACGTATAAAATATTGTCTTCTAAATTTTTACCTACAACGAACCATGGATCACCGTCTCCACCGATACCAAGTCCATGTCTTTGACCAATAGTGTAATACATTAATCCACTATGCATTCCCATTTTTTCGCCATTCAACGTACGCATTTCTCCAGCTTGAGCTGGTAAATATTGTGATAAGAATGTTTTGAAATTACGCTCTCCAATAAAACAGATGCCTGTAGAGTCTTTCTTTTTAGCTGTTGCTAAATCTTGCTTTTCTGCTATTTTACGAACTTCTTTTTTATCAATATCTCCAATTGGAAACATAACTTTAGACAATTGTTGTTGAGATAGTTGATTTAAGAAATAAGTTTGATCTTTATTATTATCTACACCTCGTAACATTTCTACATGGCCATCATCATGACGACGTATTCTTGCGTAATGTCCTGTTGCTACGTAATCTGCGCCCAATTTAAGTGCATGCTCTAGAAAAGCTTTAAACTTAATTTCTTTGTTACACATTACATCTGGATTAGGTGTACGACCTTTTTTATATTCATCTAAGAAATAAGTAAAGACTTTATCCCAATATTCTTGTTCGAAATTAACGGCATAATATGGAATACCAATTTGATTACATACTGCGATAACGTCATTATAGTCTTCTGTTGCAGTACAAACACCATTCTCATCAGTGTCATCCCAGTTTTTCATGAATATTCCAATAACATCATACCCTTGCTCTTTAAGCACATGAGCTGTGACTGAACTGTCAACACCGCCAGACATACCTACAACTACACGTATATCTTTATTAGACACATTTATTCCTCCTTAAATTTATGATATATTTTGTGAATTTCAGCTACGATATATTTTATTTCTTGATCAGTTGTTAATTCATTAAAGCTAAATCTTACTGAATGTTTAGCACGTTCTTCATCTTCATACATTGCTGCTAAAACATGAGAAGGTGTTGTTGAACCAGCTGTACATGCTGAACCTGAAGATACATAAATGTTAGCTAGATCTAAAAGTGTTAGCATAGTTTCCACGTCTATGAATGGGAAATATAAATTTAGAATATGTCCTGTTGTATCAACCATAGAACCATTTACCTCAAAAGGAATCGCACGTTCTTGTAGGCTAACTAAGAATAATTCTTTTAATTGCATTAAATGTAAATTATTATTATCTCTATTCTTATGTGCTAATTCTAGTGCTTTTGTTAAACCAACAATTTGTGCTAAATTTTCTGTTCCTGCACGTCGTTTAGTTTCTTGTTCTCCTCCTAGTTGAGAGTACTCTATTGGGGTTTTATCTCTAACTAATAAGACACCTACACCTTTTGGACCGCCGAATTTATGTGCTGTCAAACTTAAAGTATCCATTTTAAATTCTTTAAAATTAATATCTAAATGTCCGATTGCTTGAACTGCATCTACATGCAATAATGCGTTTGACTCGCTAACAATATCTTCTATATCATACATAGGTTCAACAGTTCCAACTTCATTATTAACAAACATTATTGAAACTAAAATAGTGTCATTCGTTAATGCTTCTTTAAGTTGATCTAAATCTATTGCACCTGTATCATCTACATCTAAATAAGTGACATCATATCCTTCTTTTTCTAATTGTTCAAACACGTGTAAGACAGAATGATGCTCAATTTTAGTTGTAATAATGTGATTTCCAAGATGTTCATTTGCGTAAACTAATCCTTTAATGGCTGTATTATTTGATTCAGTTGCGCCACTTGTAAAAATAACTTCGCTAGGCTTAGCATTCAATAATTTAGCAACTGTTCTTCTTGATTCATCTAGATAACGACGTGCATCTCTTCCTATAGAATGAATAGACGATGGATTACCAAAATGTGATTTATAAATTGTCATCATCTCTTCAATTACTTCTGGTTTGACAGGTGTAGTTGCAGCATAATCTGCATATACTTCCATTTTTAAGTACACTCCTCACAATATTATCAATGTTCCTATAATAGCACCTGAATAGATTTTTTTCTATATAGTTGTTTATAAACATAAATTTTTCCATTGTTTAATATTTTAACATTCAACCACTTTAAAAATTAACCCCACATTAACTTATAAATAATTTTAAATGTACTATTAATTAAAGTATCAATATTTTTTCACTAACATTATCGATTATGAGCATTTCAATATAAATTAAACTACATATCTTGTTAAACTAAACCATATTAATTTTATATGAGGAGATGAAAACTGTGGGTAATCTAAAGGTATCTGCATTAAATTTAGTTCCAATAAGAGAAGGTCAGAGTGATAAAGAAGCAATTGAGGATATGATTAGTTTAGCTCAAAAGTTAGATTCACTTAATTATGAAAGATACTGGATTGCAGAACACCATAACGCACCAAATTTAGTAAGTTCAGCAACTTCTCTATTGATTCAACATACACTTGAACATACGAAACGTATTAAAGTTGGATCTGGAGGGATTATGTTACCAAACCATGCTCCTCTAATAGTTGCGGAGCAATTTGGAACAATGGAAACACTTTTCCCAAACAGAGTTAATCTAGGTTTAGGTAGAGCCCCAGGGACTGATATGATGACAGCTAGCGCATTGAGACGTGACCAGCATAATGGTGTCTATGAGTTTCCTGAAGAAGTTGAACAATTACAAACTTATTTTGGACCTGGAAATAAACAAGCTTATGTAAGAGCTTATCCTGCTGTAGGTAAAAATGTACCTTTATATATTCTTGGATCATCTACTGATTCAGCTCATTTAGCTGCACGTAAGGGATTACCTTATGTCTTTGCTGGACATTTTGCACCTCAGCAAATGAAAGAGGCAATTCAAATATATAAAGAACTATTTGAACCTTCTGACGTATTAGACAAGCCTTATATGATTGTATGCTTGAATGCTATAGTAGCTGAAAGTGATGAAGAAGCTGAATACTTGGCAAGCACATTAGCTCAAGTATTTATTGGTATTGCTCGTGGTAGAATGCAACCATTACAACCACCTACAAATGACTTACAAGCTCTTCTAACACCTAGAGAATTTGAAATGGCTAAACAAAGATTTAATGATTCGCTAATAGGTTCAGAGGAAACAGTTAAAGAGAAGTTGGAAGCATTTATAGAAGAATATGGTGAAATTGAAGAACTCATGGGAATCAGCTATATTTATGATCAAGAAAAGCAATTTGAATCATTCACTCGTTTACAGAAAATTATTGAAAAATTGAATCAATAATCAATATTAAAATTTAATATTGATGGATAGCGAGAGAATTAATGCATAATTTGGAGTGGGATATTATTTAATCTCACTCCTTTTATTTGCTAATAAACATATAGGTTTTAATGCTAAAACAACATTAACTTTAATAAAAATGTTTTGAATTACTTAAATTGTAAATACTTCTTTTGATATAAAAAAGCGATAACATTTAATGTTATCGCTTGAAAACTAATTATTTATCATCTTTTTTGTCATCGTTGTTTTTGTCATCGTTGTTTTTGTCAGTATATTCATTGATTTTGTCTTTAACTTTATCAACTTGTTCGTTATCGCTATTTTTAAATTTTTCTGCTGCGTCTTTCGCTTTATCCATGAATCCCATAATGAAATTCTCCTTTCAAATTTAAGAATATTTATATCGATCAAGTATTATGTTAATTCTGAGATACAAAATAAAGAATGTACCTTACTGTTGTAATTATTATTTACCACACACAATTGTATTTAAACATATTTTTTAAATTAAATATAAAACATGTAACCATCAAGTTTATCATCAGTTTCGACATAGTCTGCTAGATATTTTAAAGTAGTATTATCTAATACTTCTCTAACAGCATCTCTCATTCTTAACCATAACTGTTTTTGTGCAGGTGGTTCTGATTCAATACTTTCGACTATCGTAATAGGACCTTCTAGTAAACGAATAATATCGCCTGCTTTAATTTCGTCAGCTGGTACTCTAAGTTGATAACCACCTTTGGCACCACGAACACTTCGAATTAAACCAGCATTTCTTAAAGGGCCAACTAATTGTTCGAGATATAAATCACTCAAACTGTTTTCTTCAGCAATTGACTTTAAAGATACGCATCCTTGCCCTTCTCTTTTAGCAAGGGAAATCATTAAAGTTAAACCGTATCTCCCTTTCGTTGATATTTTCATAACATTACCTCACTTAATTCGAATAATATATAATACCATTCTAGCATTTTTTCAGTTAAGATAGTATTAGAAAGGTGTGAAAATAGTGACTACAGAACCTTTAGCTTCAAGAATGAGACCTACTAACATTGACGAAATCATTTCGCAGCAACATTTAGTAGGACCTAGAGGCATTATAAGACGAATGGTTGAAACCAAAAGATTATCATCAATGATATTTTATGGGCCACCAGGGATTGGTAAAACAAGCATTGCAAAAGCAATTTCTGGTAGCACTGATTATAAATTTAGACAATTAAATGCAGTTACAAATTCAAAAAAAGATATGCAAATGGTAGTCGAAGAAGCCAAAATGTCTGGTCAAGTCATTCTTTTATTAGATGAAATTCACCGGTTAGATAAAGCTAAACAAGATTTCTTATTACCACATTTAGAAAATGGCAAAATCGTCCTAATTGGTGCAACAACCTCAAATCCATATCATGCAATCAATCCAGCTATTCGCTCTAGAGCTCAAATATTCGAACTGTATTCATTAGATCATGATGATGTGCGACTCGCAATTAATAGAGCATTAAATGATTCTCAACGTGGCTTAGCTAATTATCATCCCAAAGTAGATGAAGATGCATTAGAATACTTTGCTACGCAAAGTCAAGGAGATGTTAGAAGTGCTTTAAATGCTCTTGAATTGGCTGTTTTAAGTGCTTCAGTTGAAAATGAAATTAGACATATTACGCTTCAAGATGCTAAAGATTGTTTGCAAAAAGGTGCTTTCGTAAGCGATAAAGATGGAGACATGCACTACGATGTTATGAGTGCTTTTCAAAAATCAATAAGAGGTAGTGATGTAAACGCTGCATTACACTATTTAGCAAGATTAATTGAAGCTGGCGATTTACCGACTATTGTAAGACGCTTATTAGTCATTAGTTATGAAGATGTAGGGTTAGCTTCACCTAATGCGGGACAACGTACGCTTGCAGCCATTCAATCGGCAGAGCGACTGGGGTTTCCTGAAGCGAGAATTCCTCTTAGTCAAGCTGTAATTGAACTTTCCTTATCACCTAAATCCAACTCAGCGATCACTGCTATTGACAGTGCACTTAGTGATATACGTAAAGGTAATATTGGCCAAATTCCTGACCATTTACGAGATGGACATTATGCTGGAGCTAAAGATTTAGGTCGTGCCATAGGTTATAAGTACCCTCATAACTATGAAAATGGATACGTCATTCAACAATACTTGCCAGATAAACTCAAAAATAAAATTTATTATGAGCCTAAAACAACATCAAAAAGTGAACAACAATTTAAAACTATTTATGATAATTTAAGAAACAAAAACTAAAAAAGATTATGAATCAATTAGCCATTATAAATGACTTTTAAATGGCTCTATAATAAATTGGACTGATGATTAAAAATCATCAGTCCAATTTTTATGTTTGAATA
>NZ_KV830620.1:0-3506 GCF_001836805.1 Staphylococcus sp. HMSC062A01 | reverse complement strand
TGACATGATAAATTAGTGGTTAGCTATATTTTTTTACTTTGCAACAGAACCGTTTATTTTTTGTTTTAAAACAAAAAATAAACAAGTGAGTAATCATAAGAATTACAAAATGAGAAATTGAGGTGATAAAAATGACAAGATTATTGAAAATAAGGTTAAAAACTTTGTTGAACTATACTATTGGTGTGTTAGCTATCGCATTAGCTTTAATTTTTATTCTGTATCTATAAAACGCTCAAATAAATAAACGGTTAATTGATAAGACAATGATTATAAAAACTATCGAACGATTATTAGAAAGTGATTTATCGGCTTACTATATTCATCAACAAACAGGTGTATCGACGTCTAGTATACAATGATTAAGAAGTGGTGAACGTAAACTTACTTTAGACAGTGCAGAAAAACTTTACATGTTTCAATTGGAAATTAAAAAAGAACGTCAATCTAACTAATGAAGAAACATCTAAAGGTAGAAAGATAAGGATATATAAACCATTAAAAACCCCTTGCTAGATGTAAGGGGATTTTAGTCGTTGTATTATTGTTTTTCTTCTTCCAAGTATTCATTGATTAAATTCGTAATCTCTGTTTCTGTATGTTTTACATATTCGTATTGATGACCATCTTGATAACTCTTAGAAATTTCACCACTTACGATACTAATACATATATTTGTATTATCATTTAATTTAGTACTATTTTTTACATGTAGGATAATATCAATACAACGTAATAAACGGTCTTCCAGTAATGACAAGTCTACATGGAATAAGTTCATTTTGTATTTCATTGAAAGTGTATAATCGGCTATTCCTAATGAAAACATTCTAAATACATATATGAAATCGGATAGCTTTAATGACAACATATACTTCTCTAATTTAAGAGGTAATATTGAACGATGAAAACCTGAAAACAAATACAATACACGTTGAATAGCCTGAGTATTTTCTTCTGACTCATTACAATTGGTCAGTTGTATTAATAGCTGCACCATATAAGACGTTTCTTCTGAAAAGCTATAACTATTATTCCCTTTTTCTAATTCGGCATATTGTTTTTCAATATCAATACCTATATCTGTAGTAGTCCAATCATAATACGTATTAAATCTATCGAAGAGCATATCATTTAGGAACGGTGCAATATGAGAAAATTCAAGGTCTGCTAGTATCAATAAACCTTTGACTTCACATATTGCTATATTAATAGAAGACATATTATCGCTATAACTAAATAAATTATCTGGTGTAAGGTCAATATTAGATATATTGTTGATTTCTATAATATCACGTAGTGTATTGCCTAAAAAAATTGCATCATTAAAGGTAAATAATCGAAGTAAAGAGATTGTTGATTTCTGAAATTCGGGAAACGTATTTTGTAATCTTTTAATCTTAAACGAGTCGTTTTTATTAATCTTCAAATCCGATAATATTGTAGACATCATCGAATTAAATATATCAATATGATAATTAATTTGTGATTTATTAGTTTTAAAATGATTTGGATTATCTAAATAGCGTTTCATCTCATTGTTAAATACATAGAAACATAAATTATGCTTTGTATATACGTCTTTGTTATCTGTATCACCAACTAAAGCCATTGTTTGAATGATTTTACTAATACCATCAGCATGTTTTCGTAGATAGCGATTTGGATTGTTGATGTTGTAATGTGCTATATAACTTCGCATAGCATGTTGTATTTTCAAAATATGTTCGATATCCATCGTTTGAAAAATAAAAGCTATTTTTGATGGCATATATTTAATTAATTTTTGTTTTTCGTGATGTGTTGTTTTTGTATTAGATTGTTTAGGTACACTGGAGACGTCGTATGTGTAGAAACGCAGATACCCATTAGTCGTAGTTGAAGTGTTAAGTAAATGTGCATGAATGAGTTGTTCGTTGTACATCTCAACTGTTTCTTCATCAATCATTAATTCATTAACAATATCTTTAATTTTATATATTCCATAAAGTATATGTTCATCATTGTAAAAATCACTATTACCCATATTTTCTTTAATAGCAAATAAATATCTATTTCGATATATAGTATATAAAATCTTAGCGTACCAATCTAAATCATCAAAAGCATCTTTTAGTAAGAATGATGGCATTTTGTAAATACCTTTTTTGGCTAATTCTCTTTGTTGTAAAACAACTATTTTATCTCCTGCTGTAAAAATCAAATCCAGTTCTTCTAAATCAATTAAATATTGTTCTATATCTTCAGCTACTAATTTAGATTCACTCTCTAATTTGCGCATATTTAAAGTCCATTCGTCATAACCATTTCTGAATTGCAATTTACTTAAAATACTATATAAGATTTTAGCTAAAAAAGATAAATTACAGTATTTGTCATTAATAAATAGTTCTCGACTAATGCCTAAATAATTAGGATTTCTGAGACTTAATTCTGTAATTGTATAATTCATAAGTTAATTTAACTCCTTTTAAATTATGTTATTATATGTTTCTTTCATCTTATCACTTTTTAATTTATGAACCGAAGTGCGAAGCAGAAAGGCTAATGTAGATAAATACAGATATAATAAGTCGATAATTATTATATAATTAGTTACAAGTAGAGAAAAATTTCAAATGACGGGAGATGATATAGTGAATCAAGCATTAATTAATTATCAAAAAACAATGGCTATGGTTAAAAATAATACGCAATTACAAAGAAATGTGTTCACAACTACTAACTACTTAAATAGTTCAGAATATAGAAAATTAATGAGTAATGATATCTTCAAAAGTACTTCAATAGAACTTACAGAAAAACTGAGAAAAGCATTTAAAGTTAGCAATAACTTTAATGAAATTAGTCAGTTAAATACAAAAATGATAGAAAACTTTAGACGTCATTGGGGATATAATCAAGAATTCACAAATACAATTAGTAGCATAAAAAATATGAAGATTCCTAATATAGATGTTTTAACAGAAATTATTAATGATAATGGCATTGTGAAAATGGGAGATATTAAAGTAACATCAGAAACAATCATTACAAATGATAATTACGTGGAACGCTATCCCGATGAACATCAAAATCAGAGTACAGAAATTGCTAGTAAAGAGAAGGTTGAATATTTAACTACGAAACTGTTTGAACCACTATGCAATGCGATAGTTAAAATTAATGAAAGTACATTACCAACAACTTCTAACTTAACTTATCAATTATACTTGCATAATAATGATTGGTATACATTTTTTATGATGATTACTACTATACAATTGATTATATATGTGGCATGTTACGAACCTAAAAAGAAAGAGGACGAAAAAATTAAATAAAGAAATCAAAAAAACTCTACAACCAATTATGATTAAGTAGAGTTTTTTTGTTTTTCTTCTTATGAAACATATTTGAGCCATTACTAAACGAAGAATGTTTGTTTATAGAAAAAATAGGACTAAAACAAAAACGTTTTGATCCCACCTTTTTGCTTAACTACAGTTCATTTTCAGATTTACTCA
>NZ_KV830619.1:0-341 GCF_001836805.1 Staphylococcus sp. HMSC062A01 | reverse complement strand
AAAAAATATAGCTAACCACTAATTTATCATGTCAGTGTTCGCTTAACTTGCTAGCATGATGCTAATTTCGTGGCATGGCGAAAATCCGTAGATCTGAAGAGACCTGCGGTTCTTTTTATATAGAGCGTAAATACATTCAATACCTTTTAAAGTATTCTTTGCTGTATTGATACTTTGATACCTTGTCTTTCTTACTTTAATATGACGGTGATCTTGCTCAATGAGGTTATTCAGATATTTCGATGTACAATGGCAGTCAGGTTTAAGTTTAAAAGCTTTAATTACTTTAGCCATTGCTACCTTCGTTGAAGGTGCCTGATCTGTAATTACCTTTTGAGGTT
>NZ_KV830618.1:0-84442 GCF_001836805.1 Staphylococcus sp. HMSC062A01 | reverse complement strand
TTTTTAGTCATCAGTCCAATTTATTATAGAGCCATAAATTATAAATGAATAAAGCACATAGATGATATTTAATAAACATCATCTATGTGCTTTTATTTCGCTTTATTTAATTGAAATTTAAACGAGTTTCTCAACATACATATAGTTTAAGTAAGAATAATTATATTATTTAATGCCACGACGCATTTTTTCAGCTAATAATGTATTATTAAGCACCATAGTAATTGTTAATGGGCCAACGCCACCTGGAACTGGCGTAATTGCACCGGCAACTTCTTTAACTTCTTCAAATTCAACGTCACCTTTTAATTTACCATTCTCATCTGGAGTGTTACCAACGTCAACAATAACAGCGCCTTCTTTTACATCATCTTTAGTTACTAAACCTGGTTGACCAACTGCGCTGACAATAACATCAGCATCTTTCAAATGACTATGCATGTCTTTAGTACGTGAATGTAGAATAGTTACTGTAGCGTTAGCTTGTAATAATAATTTTGATACTGGTTGACCGACAATATGGCTACGACCAATAACAACTGCATTTTTACCTTCTAAATCAATATCAGCATGTTTAAGAATTTCCATAATGCCTAGTGGCGTACATGGAACAAAAGTTTGCTCATCAATATATAACTTACCGATATTTGAAGGGTGGAAGCCATCAACGTCTTTTTCAGGATTAATCGCTTCTAAGATTTTTTGTTCACTTACTTGTTTAGGAAGAGGTACTTGAACTAATATTCCACTTACTGAATCATCATTGTTTAAACGGTCTAATTCTTTTAATACTTCTTCTTCAGAAGTATCCTCATCTAAATGAACAATTTCAGAAATCATACCGATTTTTTCAGCAGCTTTCTTTTTAGAGTTTACATAGCTTTGACTCGCACCATCATTACCTACTAAGATTACGGATAATTTTGGTGTGTAACCTTTTTCTTTTAATGCTTCAACTTGATTTTGTAAACCTTGTCTGTAGTCCTTAGAAATTTGTTTCCCATCTAAAATTTTTGCAACCACAAAAAATTCCTCCTTGTTTGTTTAAATCATACTTTTACCTTAACTTTAAATCTTCTGTCACGTCAATCGATAGCTGAAAGACGTAAATTAAAAGCAAAAATTAAGTTAAAGTTCGATTTTTGATTGAAAAAGCATCTCATGATTGTTATGCTATATCTGTAATATACAACTTATCGTAACTAAATTTCAAACTTTTGAAAGGGTGTACAAAGTGAAAGTAGCGGTTATTATGGGTAGTTCTTCAGATTGGAAGGTTATGCAAGAAAGTTGTGCGATGTTAGATAAATTCGAAATACCGTACGATAAGAAAGTCGTTTCGGCACATCGTACGCCTAAATTAATGTATGAATTTGCAAGTCAAGCTAGAACACATGGATACGATGTCATTATTGCTGGTGCAGGTGGTGCTGCACATCTACCAGGAATGGTTGCATCAATGACAACAATACCAGTTATAGGTGTACCGATTGAGTCAAAAAGTTTAAAAGGATTGGATTCTTTATTATCGATTGTTCAAATGCCAGGAGGTATTCCGGTGGCTACAACTGCAATAGGTAATGCAGGTGCAAAAAATGCTGGGATATTAGCTGCGAGAATTTTAAGTATTAGTAATGAATCAGTTCGTAAACATTTAGATGAATATGAGCAAAGTCTAGTAGATAAAGTTGGTGAAATGCAAAATGAACTTCAGTAAATTAAAGTTCGGTGACACGATTGGTATTATTGGAGGCGGTCAATTAGGTAAAATGATGGCTCAATCTGCTCAAAAAATGGGCTTTAAAGTCATTTGTTTAGACCCTAACCCTGATAGTCCGTGTAAATCAGTAGCTCACGAATTTATAACTGCCGCTTATGACGATGAAGAAGCTTTGCATGAACTCGGTGAGAAATCTGATGTAATCACTTATGAGTTTGAAAATATTTCAGCTGAACAACTTATTCGTCTAACTCAAAAATTCAATATTCCTCAAGGTTATCAAGCTATTCAATTACTACAAGATCGTTTAACTGAAAAACAAACATTACAACAAGCAGGATCTAAAATTGTTCCTTTTTTACCTATTAAAGAGGAAAAAGACCTAAATGTTGTGATTAATCAATTAGGATATCCATTTATAGTTAAAACGCGTTTTGGTGGATACGACGGTAAAGGACAAGTATTAGTTAAAAATGAAGAATCCATTCAAGAAGCTAAAGATCTCATTTCACAACATGAGTGTGTAGCAGAACAATTTCTTGATATTGCACTCGAAGTTTCTTTAACTGTTACGATTGGTAACCAAAAACAAATTACGTATTTCCCTCTTCAAGAAAATGAACATCGAAATCAAATATTATTTAAAACCATTGTGCCTGCGAGAAGTGATAAGGAACAAGAAGCTAGAGATGAAGTAAATAAAATTATTAATGAAGTACATTTTGTAGGTACGTTTACAGTCGAATTCTTCATCGATAAATCAAATCATTTATATGTAAATGAAATTGCACCACGTCCACACAATTCAGGACATTATTCAATTGAAGCTTGTGATTATTCACAATTTGATACACATATATTAGCAGTTACTGGACAAAATCTTCCAAAAGAAATTGAGATTTTAAAACCTGCAGTGATGATGAATTTGTTGGGTCGCGATTTAGATTTATTAGAAGATAAGTTCGCTAATCATCCAGAATGGCATGTTCATATTTATGGGAAACCTGAACGTAAACCTAATCGTAAAATGGGACATATGACAATTTTAACGAATAATGTCGATGAAACTGAGAAAGATATGCTCAAACAGTTTGAAGGGAGAGAATAGTTAATGGCGCTATTATATGAAGGAAAAGCGAAAAGAATTTTCTCAACAGACAATGTAGGTCAATTGAGAGTTGAGTATAAAGATGAAGTTACGGCTGGTAATGGTGCAAAAAAAGACAAAATGGAAGGTAAAGGACGATTAAATAATCAAATTACCTCTATAATATTTGAATATTTAGCTCAGCATGGAATTGCGAGTCATTTTATTAAGCAGCTTTCTGAAACGGAACAATTAGTTGAAGAAGTTAAAATCATTCCACTAGAAGTTGTAGTACGTAACATAGCAACAGGTTCTATAACGAAACGTTTAGGTTTTAACAAAGGTTACGAATTCGAAGCACCGTTAGTTGAATTTTTCTATAAAAATGACGACTTAAATGACCCGTTAATTACGGATGATCACGTTAAACTTTTAAAAATAGCGAGCGATAGTGAAATTGAAACACTAAAAACTATGGCTAAAGATATTAATAAAGTATTAGTTCAATTGATGGATGAGATGGATTTAAGATTAGTTGATTTTAAAGTTGAATTTGGTAAAACTTCTGACGGTAAAATTTTATTAGCTGATGAAATTTCTCCAGATACATGTCGTATTTGGGATAAATATTCTGATTCTAACTTTGATAAAGACGTCTATCGCAATGATACAGGTTCACTTATTGACACATATACAACATTTTTAAATAAATTGGAGGAATTAAAATAATGAAAACTATTGAACTTCACATTACATTACAACCACAGGTGTTAGATACTCAAGGACAAGCACTAAATCGAGCTGTTCACGACTTAGGTTATAAACAAGTTAATGATATTCGTGTAGGTAAAGTTTTATACATGACGGTTGACGAAGCAACTGATGAAGCGGTCGATAACATTGTGACGACATTAAGTGAAAAGTTATTCGCAAACACTGTAATTGAAGAATATAGTTATAAAATCGTTGACGAAAAGGAGAATGCATAAAATGAAATTTGCAGTTCTCGTATTCCCAGGATCTAATTGTGATAGAGATATGTACAACGCAGCGATTAAGTCAGGTGCGCAAGCAGATTATGTTGATTATCGTGAGACATCATTGGAAGGTTATGATGGCGTATTAATCCCTGGTGGTTTTTCATTTGGAGACTATTTACGTTCAGGTGCAATGGCGAGTGTAGCACCAATAATTAACGAAGTAAAACGCTTGGCTAATGATGGCAAACCCGTTCTAGGTGTATGTAACGGATTCCAAATTCTCACTGAGATTGGTTTATTACCTGGTGCATTACTCCATAATGATTCTCATTTATTTATTAGCAGAAATGAAAATCTAAAAATTGCTAATAATCAAACTTCTTTTACAAATTTGTATGGTGAGAATGAAATTGTAGTTTATCCAGTAGCGCATGGCGAAGGTCATTATTATTGTACAGATGACATATATAACGAATTAGTTGAAAATAATCAAATTATCTTAACATATGAAGATAATCCAAACGGCTCTCATGAAAATATTGCAGGTATTGTAAATAAAGCAGGTAATGTTTGCGGAATGATGCCACACCCTGAACGTGCGCTTGAAAAAATTCTTGGAACTGACAGTGGCGTGAAATTATTTGAAGCAATGGTTAATAGTTGGAGGGAACAAAATGTCTAAGTTTATCGAACCTAGTATTGAAGAAATTAAGTTTGAAAAATTATATCAAGATATGGGCTTGAGTGACGCAGAATATAACAAAGTTTGTGAAATATTAGGAAGAGAACCTAATTTTACAGAGATAGGCATCTTCTCGGTTATGTGGAGTGAACACTGTTCTTACAAGCACTCTAAACCATTCTTAAAACAATTTCCAACTACTGGTGAGCATGTCTTAATGGGACCAGGTGAAGGCGCAGGTGTTGTGGATATTGGTGATAATCAAGCAGTAGTATTTAAAGTTGAATCACATAACCATCCGTCAGCTATCGAACCTTATCAAGGTGCTGCAACTGGTGTAGGTGGCATCATTAGAGATATCGTATCAATTGGAGCTAGACCAATCAATCTGTTAAACAGTCTACGTTTCGGTGAATTGTCAGTTAAACAGAACCAACGTTTACTTAAAGGTGTAGTACGTGGTATTGGCGGTTATGGAAATTGTATCGGTATACCTACAACAGCTGGAGAAATTGAATTTGATGATTGTTACGATGGAAATCCATTGGTTAATGCCATGTGTGTAGGTGTTATTGATCATGACATGATTCAAAAAGGGACTGCTAAAGGTGAAGGTAACTCAGTCATTTATGTAGGTTTAAAAACAGGCCGTGATGGTATTCATGGTGCAACTTTTGCATCCGAAGAATTAACTGAAGAAAGTGAAAGTAAAAGACCATCTGTTCAAATTGGGGACCCTTTTGTAGGTAAAAAATTAATGGAAGCCACATTAGAAGCGATTACTTTCGACGAATTAGTTGGTATTCAAGATATGGGAGCCGCTGGTTTAACATCTTCATCATCAGAAATGGCAGCTAAAGGTGGCAGTGGTCTTGAATTACATTTAGATCAAGTGCCTACACGAGAACCAGGTATTTCACCTTATGAAATGATGCTTTCTGAAACACAAGAAAGAATGTTATTAGTAGTTGAAAAAGGTACTGAACAAAAATTCTTAGATTTATTTGAAAAACATGAACTTGATAGTGCAGTTATTGGTGAAGTAACAAATACTGACCGCTTCGTACTTAAATATGAAGATGAAGTATTCGCGGATATACCGGTTCAATCACTTGCAGATGAAGCGCCGGTCTATGTTTTAGAAGGTGAAGTGAAAGAGTATAACACATCTAAAAATGACTATAGTTCTATAAATGTCGAAGAAACATTCAAGAAACTTCTAATACATCCAACGATTGCCTCAAAACATTATTTGTATGAACAATATGATCAACAAGTTGGTGCCAATACTATCATTAAACCAGGTTTACAATCTTCAGTTGTTCGTGTTGAAGGTACGAATAAAGCTGTAGCCTCTACAATTGATGGTGAAGCGCGTTATGTGTTTAATCAGCCTTATGAAGGTGGAAAAATGGTCGTAGCTGAAGCCTATCGCAATTTAATAGCAGTAGGTGCAACACCACTTGCTATGACGGATTGCTTAAATTATGGCTCTCCTGAAAAGAAAGAAATCTATCAGCAGTTAATTGATTCAACGAAAGGTATGTCAGAAGCGTGTGAAGTATTAAAAACACCGGTTGTTTCAGGTAACGTATCACTCTATAACGAAACACGTGGTACATCCATTTTCCCAACGCCTGTCGTAGGAATGGTTGGTTTAATAGAGGATATTGATTATCTGAATGATTTCCATCCTGAAGCTGGTCATAAATTATATTTAGTTGGTGAAACAAGAGATGACTTTGGTGGTAGTCAAGTTGAAAAATTATTATACGGTAAAGTCAATCATGAATTTGAAACGATTGATTTAAGTGATGAAGTTAATAAAGGAGAAGCAGTCAAGAATGCGATTAGAAGTGGCGTTGCTTCTCACGTACAAACAGTTGGTAAAGGTGGTTTATTGATCAGTTTAGCGCGTATCAGTGCTCATTATGGTTTAGGACTAGAAGCTTCAATTGACCTTTCAGATGCACAATTGTTTAGTGAAACGCAAGGTCGATATATTATTGCTGTTAAAGATGGACAGACGTTAAATATTGAGGGAGCTGTAGAAATTGGTCAATTAACAGATGTTGATGAATTTAAAGTTACTAATGCTCAAAGTTCGATTGTTGAAAAAGTCTCAGAGATTAAAGAAAGTTGGGAAGGAGCAATTGCACAATGTTTAACTACAGTGGATTAAACGAAGAATGTGGTGTGTTCGGCATTTGGAATCATTCAGAAGCCACTCAATTAACCTATATGGGACTTCACAGTTTACAACATCGTGGTCAAGAAGGTGCAGGTATTGTTGTATCAGATGGAGAAGTTTTAAAAGGTGAACGTGGTCTTGGATTGTTAACAGAAGCAATAAAAGGTGATCAAATGGATCAACTTAAAGATGGACACAACGCCATAGGCCATGTTCGCTATGCCACATCAGGTAATAAAGGGATTGAAAATATACAACCATTTTTATATCACTTTTACGATATGAGCGTTGCGATTTGCCACAATGGTAATTTAATTAATGCCCAGACGTTACGTCAATATTTGGAAAAACATGGTGCAATCTTCCATTCTTCATCTGACACTGAAGTGATTATGCATTTAATACGCAGAAGTAAAGCACCAACTTTTGAAGAAGCGTTAAAAGAGAGTTTGCGACAAATTAAAGGCGGATTCACATTTGCAATACTTACTAAAGATGCATTATATGGAGCAGTAGATCCTAATGCTATCCGTCCACTGGTAGTAGGTAAAATGCAAGATGACACGTACATCTTAGCTAGTGAAACATGTGCCATTGATGTATTAGGTGCTGAATACGTGCAAGATATCCATGCCGGAGAATATGTTGTTATTAATAATGAAGGTATTGAAGTGAAATCATATACGAGTCATACAAATACAGCCATTTCAGCTATGGAATATATTTATTTCGCTCGTCCTGATTCTACTATTGCTGGCAAAAATGTTCATGCTGTTCGTAAAGCATCTGGAAAAAAATTAGCACAAGAAAGCCCTGCAAATGCAGATATGGTTATTGGAGTACCCAACTCATCATTATCAGCTGCAAGTGGGTATGCTGAAGAAAGCCACCTACCTTATGAAATGGGGTTGGTGAAGAACCAATACGTAGCTCGTACATTTATCCAACCGACTCAAGAGTTAAGAGAACAAGGTGTCCGCGTTAAATTATCGGCAGTCAAGGATATCGTAGAAGGTAAACGAATTGTTTTAGTTGATGATTCAATTGTGCGTGGAACAACGAGTAAACGTATTGTCAGAATGTTAAAAGACTCCGGAGCAAAAGAAGTTCATGTAAGAATCGCTTCTCCAGAATTTATGTTCCCAAGCTTTTACGGAATAGATGTTTCAACGACTGCTGAACTCATATCTGCAAGTAAGTCACCACAAGAAATTTGTGATTATATTGGTGCAGACTCATTATCTTATTTAAGCGTAGACGGTCTAATTGAATCGATTGGATTAAATTATGACGCACCGTATAGTGGTTTATGTGTAGAGAGCTTTACAGGTGATTATCCAGCAGGACTATTTGATTACGAAGATAAATATTATAATAACTTAAGTCAACGTCAACAGGATTATATTAATAATCATAAACACTACTTTGATAGAGAGGGTAATATTCATGTCTAAAGCTTATGAACAATCAGGTGTTGATATTCATGCAGGTTATGAAGCGGTTGAGAGAATGTCTAGTCATGTTAAACGAACAATGCGTAAAGAGGTACTAGGTGGTTTAGGTGGATTTGGTGCTACCTTTGATTTGTCTCAATTAAATATGAAGGCGCCTGTACTAGTTTCTGGTACAGATGGTGTTGGTACTAAATTGAAATTGGCTATTGATAATGATAAACACGACACAATCGGAATAGATGCAGTAGCAATGTGTGTAAATGATATTTTGACTACTGGTGCTGAACCATTATATTTCTTAGATTATATTGCAACGAACAAAGTTGTTCCAGAAGTAATCGAACAGATTGTTAAAGGTGTAAGTGATGGATGCGAAGAGACTAACACTGCACTTATTGGTGGAGAAACAGCTGAAATGGGTGAAATGTATCATGAAGGTGAATATGACCTTGCCGGATTTGCTGTTGGAGCAGTCGAGAAAGACGACTATATTGATGGATCAGCAATTCAAGAAGGTCAAGCCATCATTGGTTTAGCCTCTAACGGAATACATTCAAATGGTTATAGCTTAGTACGTAAATTAATTAAAGAATCTGGTATTGATTTAAATGACGATTTTGATGGTCGTACGTACTTAGAAACATTTTTAGCCCCAACGCAATTATATGTTAAACCAATTCTTGCTTTGAAAAAAGCTGTTCAAATTAAAGGAATGAATCATATCACTGGTGGTGGTTTCTATGAAAACATTCCACGTGGATTACCTGATGGATTAGCAGCGAAAATTTATACACAAGCTTTTCCTACACCAAAAGTATTTGATTGGTTACAACAACAAGCTAATATTGGAACGGATGAAATGTACAATGTCTTTAATATGGGTATTGGTTTCACAGCCATAGTAGATAAAAAAGACGTTGCACAAACACTTGATATCTTAAAACAACAAGGTATTTCTTCTTACGAAATAGGTGAAATCATTGCCAATGCAGAGTCACCCATTTTACTTGAGGGGGTAGAATAGTGACTAAAGTAGCTATATTTGCATCTGGATCAGGTAGTAATTTTGAGAATATTGTGCTAAAAGCAGATAAAGGGGAGCTCAACAATATAGAAATTACTTCATTATATACTGATCATCACGATGCTTATTGTGTTGAACGAGCCAAACATTTAAAAGTAACAGTTAATATAAATGAGCCTAAGGATTTCACTACTAAAGCAGATTACGAACAACATTTAATAGAACTGTTAAAGCGTGAAGAAGTTGAATGGATAATACTTGCTGGCTATATGCGATTAATTG
Organism: Staphylococcus sp. HMSC062A01; assembly: GCF_001836805.1. NCBI lineage: Bacteria > Bacillati > Bacillota > Bacilli > Caryophanales > Staphylococcaceae > Staphylococcus > Staphylococcus sp. HMSC062A01. The sequence goes on along the minus strand of NZ_KV830618.1, from coordinate 75,022 downwards.
GATCTGATTTATTAGACGCTTACGAAGGTAAAATTTTAAACATCCATCCATCACTATTACCGAAATATAAGGGGAAAGATGCAATTGGACAAGCGTTTAATAGTGGCGATAAGGTAACTGGTTCAACTGTACATTATGTTGATAGTGGTATGGATACGGGAGAAATTATTGAACAACGACAATGTGATATAAAACAGGACGATACTAAAGAGAATTTGGAAGAACGTGTAAAGCGTTTGGAGTATGAACTTTATCCAAGTGTTATAGCTAAAGTTATTAAATAAGGAGTTAATCTAATCATGAAAAAAGCAATTTTAAGTGTCTCAAACAAAAGTGGAATAGTGGAGTTTGCTAAATCTTTAATCAAATTAGATTATGAATTATATTCAACTGGAGGAACTAAAGGTGCTTTAGAAGATGCTTCTGTAACGGTGAAATCTGTTTCAGAATTAACGCAATTTCCTGAAATTATGGACGGACGTGTTAAAACATTACACCCGGCAGTACATGGTGGCATTTTAGCAGATCGTGATAAACCTGAACATTTAGAACAGTTATCAGAACAACATATTGATTTAATCGATATGGTAGTAGTTAACTTATATCCTTTCCAAAAAACAGTCGCCAAACCGGATGTAACAGAAACAGAAGCAATTGAAAACATCGATATTGGCGGACCTACAATGTTACGTGCTGCAGCTAAAAACTTTAAACATGTGACTACAATTGTACATCCAGCTGATTATAATGAAGTCATTGAACGCATAAAGGAAGACCGACTCGATGAGGATTTCCGTAAAGAATTAATGATTAAAGTTTTTGCACATACGAACGAATATGATCATGCCATTGTAAGTTATTTCAAAGGTGATAGTGAACAATTAAGATACGGTGAAAACCCTCAGCAATCAGCGCGTTTTGTTCGTACTTCGAATAGCAAACACACAATTGCAGGTGCTAAACAATTACATGGTAAAGCTTTAAGTTTTAACAATATTAAAGATGCTGATTCTGCACTTTCACTTGTTAAGAAATTTAAAGAGCCTGCTGCCGTTGCAATTAAACATATGAACCCTTGTGGTGTTGGTATTGGCGACAATATTGAAACTGCATTTAAACATGCTTATGATGCAGATAATCAATCTATCTTTGGTGGCATTATCGCATTAAATAGAACAGTAACTGCTGATTTAGCTGAAACATTACATGCTATATTTTTAGAAGTAGTGATTGCTCCAAGATTTACTGATGAAGCTTTAGACATTTTAACTAAAAAGAAAAACATACGTCTATTAGAAATAGATATGACGATTGATAATCGTGAAGAAGAATTTGTTTCAGTTTCAGGTGGGTATTTAGTTCAAGATAAAGATAACTTTGAGGTAGCTATAGAAGACATGAAAGTAGTAACTGAAAAAGCGCCTACAGATGATCAATGGGATGCAATGCTACTTGGTTGGAAAGTGATTCCATCTGTTAAAAGTAATGCTGTTATATTGAGCAATACCAAACAAACTGTAGGCATTGGTGCAGGTCAAATGAACCGTGTTGGTTCAGCCAAAATAGCTTTAGAGCGTGCTATAGAAATGAATGACAATGTTGCTTTAGTATCAGACGGCTTTTTCCCAATGGATGATACGGTTGAATTAGCTGCAAAACATGGTGTCAAAGCCATCATACAACCGGGTGGATCAATTAAAGATCAAGACTCAATAGATATGGCGAATAAATATGGTATTGCCATGGTGACTACGGGCATGCGTCACTTTAAGCATTAATTAATCATTCAAAATAATGGAAGGGGTAATATTAATGAATGTTTTAGTTATCGGAGCAGGTGGTCGAGAGCATGCTTTGGCAAATAAATTACATCAATCACCGTTAATTGATCAATTGCACGTAATTCCAGGTAATGATGCTATGGCTAATGTTGCAAGAGTGCATACTGAGATTGCAGAGTCTGATCATGAGTCAATCTTAAACTTTGTTAAAGAAAATAAGGTTGAATGGGTGGTTGTTGGTCCTGAACAACCATTAATTGATGGTTTATCTGATAAATTACGTCAATCAGGAGTTAAAGTGTTTGGTCCTAATAAAGATGCAGCTCAAATTGAAGGATCTAAGCTGTTCGCTAAAAAAATTATGCAAAAATATAATATTCCAACAGCAAAATATAAAGAAACAAATAACAAAACAGATGCGCTGGCATATGTAAATCATTGTGATTTACCAATTGTAGTTAAAAAAGATGGTTTAGCTGCTGGTAAAGGTGTAATCATTGCTGAAACACGTGAAGACGCAATTAAAGCAGTAGAATCACTTTATCCTGAAGAACATGGTGAAGTGGTCTTTGAGCAATTTTTAGAGGGTGAAGAATTTTCATTAATGACATTTATTAACGGGGATTATGCAGTTCCATTTGATTGTATTGCGCAAGACCATAAACGTGCTTTTGATAATGATGAAGGACCAAACACTGGAGGAATGGGTGCATATTGCCCGGTGCCACATATTACTGAAGATGTCTTAGAACGCACAAATAAAGATATTGCACAGCCTATTGCAAAAGCGATGAAAGCTGAAGGTTATGATTATTTTGGATTACTTTATATTGGTGCTATTTTAACGTCAGAAGGCCCGAAAGTAATTGAATTTAATGCGCGCTTTGGTGATCCTGAAGCTCAAGTTTTATTAAGTCGTTTGGAAAGTGATTTAATGGCTCAAATTGTTGCTTTAGATCGTAAAGAACCTATTCTATTTCAATGGCAAGATGATTTTGTTGTAGGAGTTATGCTAGCTTCTAAAGGATATCCAGGTGCTTATGAAAAAGGAGCTAAAGTAACAGGCTTTGAATTAAATGATACTTATTTTGTGAGTGGATTGCGTAAAGAAGATGATGCATTTGTTACTTCAGGAGGCAGAGTTATATTAGCTGTTGGAAAAGGAGAAACAATTGAAGAAGCGCAAAAAGCAGCCTATAAAAATGTAGAAAAAATTAAGAGTGATAATCTATTTTATCGTAGTGATATTGGAAATAAAGCATTAAAATAAGTGAATATATAATTGTAGCCTGAGACATAATTCAATGACTCAGGCTACAATTATACAATTATATATTGGCAGTAGTTGACTGATTTAAAAATGCCATTGTAACAAGCTTTTTTAATTCTAATCAACCTTGCCTGGTAGGCGGGCCTCAGCAAAGAGAATTTCATTAAGAAACTCTACAAGCTAAACAAGTTGGGGTTTGGGGCCCCAGCAAAGAGAATTTCATTAAGAAATTATACAAGCTAAGCAAGCTGGGGTTACAACGAAATAAATTTTGAAAAATATTATTACTGTCCCACTTCCTTGTATCTATGATGTATAACCTGATACTCGTGCATCAGTAATGCCTGTTATAGGGAAGTATTGTGAAAGATAAAATGCGATAATTAGTATAGCCACAACGCAAATAATAAATAAAATATCTTTATTAGAAAATGGTGCTTTATAATAATAGGTTCTAGGACCGTCCTTAAAACCCTTAGATTCCATCGCAACAGACAATTGATGTGCTCGACGAATATTTTGACTTAATATTGGTATCAATAAATGTTTTAATCGTTTTAGACCTCTATAATTTGAAGCATCAATCATTTGATAACGCATTTTCAATGACCGTCTTAATTGAATTAATGAAGTGAAAATGAGAGGCACCATTCTAATTGCAGCCATAAATGCATATGCAATTTTTGGTTTTACTTTTAAATGTTGCATCAAACTGTAAAAAATCATTACAATTTCGGATGTTAATGCTAATAAAATACCAAACATAGAGACTGTTATAGTTCTTAGTGATAAATGTAAACCACGTACGATGCTTTCAGTACTAATTTGAATGATACCCCATTTAAATAACATATGCGTACCATCACCATAAAGAATCATAAATAATGATGATAATAAGGCAAACAAGACAGAGGCTAAAATAAATGCACCGGTGATTTTAAATTGAGTCCCATTAAATGCCATTAAAAAAATAAACATAATTATTGTTATATAAATCATATAATCAAAATTGTGAACAAAAATAATGAAAATAAATAATGATACACCAAGTAAAAGTTTTGTAATGATATTAACGTCATCTACAAAGGAATAATGTTTCTTCCAACGTTCAAACATTTGATTCACCTTCCTTCTCGATGAGTTGGTTGTCTTCAGCTATTAAACGACGTGTTGGATAACGATGTATGATTTCAGGATCGTGAGTAACCATAATAATGGTTTGTCCATTAGAAACTCTTTCCTGGAATAGTTCAATTAATTGAAAAGTATTATGGCTATCCAGTCCAAATGTAGGTTCATCAAGTAAGATGATTTCTGCTCGTGAACTAAGTGCAGTGGCCACACTAAGTCGTCGTTTTTGTCCCATAGATAATTCAAAAGGATGTTGATTTTTAACAGCTTCTAAATGTAATAACTTTAATAGTTTCATCGTTTCTTTTTCAGCGATTGATGGTTCTTGATGATTATAATGAATATATATTTCTTCATAAACTGAATTTGTTATGAATTGTAATTCTGGGTTTTGATAAACTAAATACATATGTTGAGCTGCGTCTTTAATTTTCTTTAACGTAGTATTTTTATATGACATAACGCCTTCATATTTTATTAGTTGCATCATAGATTCTAATAATGTTGTTTTACCTGTACCATTTTTCCCTGTAATAGTAATCCATTCTCCAGAACGAACAGTTAATTCGGGTACTTGGAACAAATGTTTTTTTCCTCTAATAATATTACCATTTTTATAGGCAAATAGCGTTTCATCTGTATTATGTGAAAATTTAGATGATTCTGGGGCATGGTCCCAAGCTTGTGGATGCCATACACCAAATTCTGTGAGTAAACTTTCGCAATTTTTCAACACATAATCTGGTGTTCCATCTGCTATGATTTGACCCTCATAATTCATTAAAATGACTCTATCCACGTGTTCCCAGATGTGTTCAACTTTATGTTCTACTATAAGTACAGTTTGATCAGACCATAGTTGAATAAGTCTTTGCCATAAATCAGCTGTAGCATCTACATCTAACATGGCAGTTGGTTCATCTAAGAATAATGTATTAGCTTCTTGTAAAATAGTTTCTACAATAGCGAGTTTTTGTTTCATGCCACCACTTAAATGATTGACAAAAGTATTATCAGTAACATTTAAATCAACAGAAGCAAGAGCTTCTTCAATGAGTGGATCCATTTGACTTCGTGGTACTTGTTTGTTTTCAAGAACAAATGCAAGTTCCTCATACACTTTAGGCATACAAAATTGAGTATCTGGATCTTGAAAAATAACGCCGGAGTGTGGGTCAATTTCAAGCTCATCATATTTCATCGGTAATTCAATTAGATTTGGAACGATACCACTTAAAACATTAAGCAATGTGCTCTTACCAGATCCAGAAGGACCTAGTAAAAGCACTTTTTCTTTATCTTTAATTTCAATATTTAAATTATCGAAGATTTTACGTTCGCCGTTAGGATATTTTAGACGTAAATTTTTCGCTTTTAACACTTTAATTTCCCCTTATAGGTTGTCGTAGTCTTTTTGAGATGCAGGGCGGAATAATTTCGTTACGCCTGTTTGATCTAATGCTTTAACAATCAGATAAGATAATAAACCTGCGATTACTATACCACTAATAGAACGGAAGATAATGAATAAAAGAAGGTTCCATCCTGCTACTTCAGCTAAATAGCCATAATAATAATCAACTGGGAATGATATTAAAGCAGTTGCTAATCCTGCTAATACAGCAACCATTAATGATCTAGATTTATATTTGAAAATAGCAAAAATAATTTCACAAGCTAAACCTTGAAGAATAGCATATACAATTGTAGGAATATCAAATTTACCCATAACGATTGTTTCACCAGCGCCTGCAGCAAATTCTGCAATTAGTGCAATACCAGGCTTAGGAATTATTAAATACGCAACTATAGCTGCCATAAACCAAACGCCATAAGTTAATTGTTCAATGTGAACACCGGCAACTTGGGCCACATTATATGCAAACCACCATAAATTATAAATAATTGCAAATACTACTGCAATCAGAACAGTTACTAATATTTCTGAAAGCTTTAAACCTTTTGACATGTTATTTCCTCCTAAAAAAAACGCACAACCATCCGTAGAAAGTTGTGCGTGAATTTAAATAAAATGATATATGTATTTACCACAATTATTTATATTAGCAACACTTTCCTACGCTAGTTTTAACTAGTTCAGGTTCAAAGGGTTCGAGGTTAAACCTCATCTCAGTATACACACCCCTAGTGCGTTTTATATTTAATTTATTTTAAATGTATGACTTTTAAGATTTAATGTCAAGATGATTTTACTAAGTTACAAATAAAAAGGAGGATTAGATTTGATTTTACTTTGAACACGCTGTTTCTTAATACATTTAGCATGTGAAATCTCTAGAATATTTAAACCTTGTAGTAAAAAAAAACTGGGAAAAGCTCGAAAAGAGCGTTCTCTCAGTTTTAGTTAACTACTACTTTTTAGCAGTGTAGCAGTTAAATATTATATTGTTCTCAACTTCAGCGAATTGAGATTTCTTAATAATTAATCTAAAGTGTCTTGAACATCTTTTTTAGTTTGCTCAATATCATCTGATTTTTCTTCGTTTTGTTCTTTTAATTTTTCTTCAACTTCTTTTGCTTTTTTAGCATCTTCGTTTGTCATAATTAACACTCCTTGATAGATTAATGATTACAATATAAGTTTACCCATTTAAAAGTAGGATAAACCTATATAGGTCTCGAGATGTATTTTATTGTTTAATAAAGACAAGATGAACATCTTACTATATAATGAATTTTGAGGTGAACAGTATGTCTTTTCTTAAGAAACACACCGAGATAATTTTTAGTTATATTATCGGTATCGTTTCACTCTTCACGGGTCTCATAATATTAATAAACTTACCTTTAATCAATCAATTAAAAGATAAAGAAAAAGTTGAATTGAAAATTCATAATTTATGGGATTTTCTTAATGCATTCTTCAGTGAAATTATTAGAGTGATGAGTAGGTTCATAGGCAACTTTCCTATTATTAGTGCAGTCATAATTATTCTGTTTGGTATTCTTGTAATGCTTATTGGTTACGCATTATTTAGAACTACGAAATATGATTACGACATCTCAATTTTCTTTTTAATTATTGGGATTTTATACTTCCTCATTTCAATTACTTTAATGACACAAGTGTACAGTTTTTGGGCAATTATCTTTATTATTCCTTTTATAATTCACACAGGCTTCATTGTATATAAAGATGAACTTAATGTTGCTAATAGAAAAAGCCATTATCTATGGATTATCTTTTCATACGGAATAAGTTATTTAATTACTCAAATTTCTCTATACGGTAAAATTGATGCAAATGAAATTGCACCAATAGATATTTTAAGTGTAAATACATTTTTCTTAGTTATGTGGTTATTAGCGCAAGCTTCAATATGGAATTTCCTATTCTTAAGAAGAGCTTTACCATTAACTAAAGAAGAATTGGGTGAAGAAGAACCTGAATTATCAAGAACAAGTAAGGGAAATGTTTCGAATCAGTCTAAAGTTCATTTTAAACAACTTCAAGATAAAACATCAGAATATGCACGTAAGACGAGAAGAAGTGTCGATTTAGAAAAAATCAGATCAAAACGTGATAAATTTAAAAATAAATTCAAAAATGTATTTAATATTGAAGAAGATGATATACCAAATTGGATGAGACGTCCAAAATGGATTAAACCAGCATATGTAGAAATATTCTGTGGCTTCATTCTATTCTTATTTACATTTATCGAATTTAATAACAGAAACGCATTGTTTGTTTCTGGTGAATGGGAACTATCTCAAACGCAATATGTTGTTGAATGGGTAACATTGTTATTGTTAATGTTTGTAATCATTACATACATTGCAACTACATTTACACATTTCTTAAGAGGTAAATATTATTATTTACAATTATTTATGATTAGTATTCTATTCTTTAAATTGTTAACTGAATTCGTAAACATTATGATTCACGGATTATTATTATCGATTTTTATTACTCCAACTCTAATCTTAATGTTGATGGCGGTTATTATCGCATTTACGTTACAATTGAGAGAAAGACCTTAATTATTTCAATTTTTACTTAGGTGGAAGCGTGAAATCTATGGTGACAAAATAGACTTCGCGATCCACCTTTTTTGTTTATGTTATTTTGTGTAATGACAAATTCATATTTGTTAAAATAATAACGAATAATATTTAGAAATTTTTATAAACTTTAAACTACAAAAGCATTCAAATTAGGAGCGTTAACAAATGAAAATAGCAACTTTAAATAGAGGTAAGGAATCAAAGTATTTAAATCAATATCCACTTGTGGATGAAGATGATATTTATAACAATGATCATTTAAAAGAAGGCGATTTATTTTATCTTATGAACGATCAAGAACAGTACATTGCGACTGCATATGTAGGACGTCAACATAAAGGTTTAGGCTGGGTATTGAGTTATGATCAAAACGAAGCCATTAATACTTCTTTTTTCGAAAAAAAATTTCAAGTTGCATTACAAGAGCGTGATTATTACTATCACATTGAAGGAACCAATGCGTTTAGACTATTTAACGCTGAAGGCGATGGTGTTGGAGGTTTAACAATCGATAATTACGATGGTCACTTATTGATTCAATGGTATTCAAAGGGGATATATAAGTTTCGCTATAATGTCATTGAAGCCATTCAACAGGTATTTCCATTTAAGTCAATTTATGAAAAAATGCGTTTTAAAGACTCTGAATACACCGGTGGACATGTACTCGGTGAAACACCTGATTTTCCAATAGTTATAGAGGAGAATTTTACATTTTACAATGTAGACCTAGATGATGGTTTGATGACAGGTATATTCTTAGATCAAAAAGAAGTACGTAAGAAATTACGTGATCATTTTGCAAAAGAGAAAGATATACTAAATTTATTTAGTTATACAGGTGCGTTTTCTGTAGTAGCTGGTCAAAATGCTAAATCAACGACAAGTGTAGATTTAGCCAACCGTTCACGTAGTTTAACTGAAGAAAACTTTGGTTTAAATGGTATTGACCCTAAAAGTCAATATATATATGTTATGGATACATTTGATTTTTACAATTATGCTGCACGACATGGCAAAGTTTACGACACAATAGTTATTGACCCGCCAAGTTTTGCAAGAAATAAGAAGAAAACATTCTCAGTACAAAAGAATTATGATGATTTAATTAATGGTGCATTAAGTATACTTGCTCCAAATGGCTCGTTATTATTATGTACAAATTCAAGTGCTTTCTCATTAAAAGCATTTAAAAATGTTATTAAAACAACACTTAACGAAGCGAGTGTAACTTACGAAATTGAGGAAGTAATGGGCTTACCTAAGGACTTTAAAACACATCCGCACTATAAACCCTCAAAATATTTAAAAGCTGTATTCATTAATATCAAGCATTAAATAATAAAAAGTGGGTATAAATGTTTAATGAATGAATTATGAAAGGTGTGTCTATTAATGGGCATTATGAATAGATTTTCAAGTGGAGTTACAAACAAAGTTGGTAATAAAGTTCTAAACATTGAAGAAATTAAAGAAAAAAGTATTTTACCAACAACGAAAGAAGAAATAGCTGAGCGCAGAGCTAAAGCAGAAACAATTGTTAAGAAAAAGTCACTTTTATCTTCAGGTATGAGTGTTGTACCAATTCCAGGATTAGATTTCGGTGTAGATATTAAATTAATGAGAGATATTATTGAAGATATTAATAAAATTTATGGTTTAGATCACAAACAAGTTAATACACTTGGCGATGATGTGAAAGAACGAATTCTTGCAGCAGCTGCTATACAAGGTAGTTCATTTATTGGTAGAAAAGTGTCTAGTGCAGTACTAAAAGTGATTATTAGAGATATGGCAAAACGTGCGGCAGCAAAACAAACTAAATGGTTCCCAGTTGTGGGACAAGTTGTCTCAGCATCAATAAGCTATTATTTCATGAATAAACTTGGACGTGAACATATTGAAAAATGTGAAAAAGTGCTTCATGATATTATTTAAATTGAAAATGTTGTAGTATAATTGAAGTGAGCTTAGTGATAAAGCTAAAATAATTATCATACAAATTTGTCTTAAAATATCATTTAAACCGAAGTTGTTATAGGGATTTTAATTAGTGTTTTGTGCATATTATAAGTAAGTAAAAAATATTGAAGATTAGAATCTAATTTATAGAATTTGAAACACTTGTTTATTTCTATAAAAACCGATTATAATAGTTTTTCAATCCTATTAGAATTGAATTTAGTATTATATTTTGGTAGTGTTATGGTATAAAATTATGTTAGATTATGACAAATTTGAATATTCTAACTTTGCGAAGGAGAAATAGATTATGGAACAAAAATCTTATGTAATTATCGATGAAACTGGTATTCATGCACGTCCTGCAACTATGTTAGTTCAAACTGCATCAAAATTTGATTCAGATATTCAATTAGAATATAACGGTAAAAAAGTTAACTTAAAATCAATCATGGGTGTTATGAGTTTAGGTGTAGGTAAAGATGCTGAAATCACTATCTATGCTGATGGAAGCGATGAAGCAGACGCAATTCAAGCTATCAGTGATGTCTTATCTAAAGAAGGTTTAACTGAATAATTATGTCAAAATTAATTAATGGTATTGCGGCATCAGACGGTGTCGCAATTGCTAAAGCTTATTTATTAGTAGAACCTGATTTATCATTCACTAATGAAAAAGTCACTGATACTGATGCTGAAATCCAAAAATTCAGAAATGCGTTAGAAGCTTCTAAAATTGAATTAACTAAAATCAGAAATAATGCTGAAAAACAATTAGGTCCTGATAAAGCCGCAATCTTTGATGCGCATTTATTAGTACTTGATGATCCAGAGTTGATTCAACCAATCGAAGACAAAATTGCGAACGAAAAAGTGAGTGCCCCAGAAGCGCTTGATGAAGTAACTTCACAATTTATTACAATCTTCGAATCTATGGATAATGAATACATGAGAGAGCGTGCAGCAGATATTAGAGACGTATCTAAACGTGTGCTAGCACATCTTTTAGGTGTTGAATTACCAAACCCAAGTATGATTGATGAGAGTGTTGTTATCGTTGGTAACGACTTAACGCCTTCAGATACTGCACAATTAAATAAAGAATTTGTTCAAGGTTTCGTAACAAATATTGGTGGTCGTACGAGCCATTCAGCAATTATGAGTCGATCATTAGAAATTGCTGCAGTTGTTGGTACAAAATCAGTTACTAAAGAAGTTAAACAAGGTGATATGGTTATCGTTGACGGAATCACAGGTGACGTTATTGTTGACCCTACAGAAGATGAGTTAGTTGCTTATCAAAACAAACGTGAACGTTTCTTTGAAGATAAAAAAGAATTACAAAAATTACGTGATGCTGAAACGGTAACAATCGACGGTGAACATGCTGAATTAGCTGCTAATATCGGTACACCTGATGATTTATACGGTGTAATGGAAAATGGTGCTGAAGGAATCGGTTTATATAGAACTGAATTCTTATATATGGGTAGAGATCAAATGCCAACTGAAGATGAGCAATTTGAAGCCTATAAAAAAGTGCTAGAAACAATGAAAGACAAACGAGTTGTAGTTCGTACATTAGATATTGGTGGCGATAAAGAGTTACCTTATTTAAATCTACCTAAAGAGATGAACCCATTCTTAGGTTACAGAGCAATTCGTCTATGCTTAGATCAACAAGATATCTTCAGAACACAATTACGTGCATTATTACGTGTCTCAGCTTACGGTAAATTAAACATTATGTTCCCAATGGTAGCTACAATCAATGAATTCCGTGATGCTAAAGCCATTCTTTTAGAAGAAAAAGAAAATCTTAAAAATGATGGTCATGACGTATCTGATGAAATTGAGTTAGGTATCATGGTTGAGATTCCATCTACAGCTGCTCTAGCTGATATCTTTGCTAAAGAAGTGGATTTCTTCAGTATTGGTACTAATGATTTAATTCAATATACTATGGCAGCTGACCGTATGTCAGAACGCGTTTCATACTTATACCAACCGTATAACCCAGCTATTTTACGCTTGGTTAAACAAGTCATTGAAGCTTCTCATAAAGAAGGTAAATGGACTGGTATGTGTGGTGAAATGGCTGGAGACGAAACAGCTATCCCATTATTATTAGGTTTAGGATTAGATGAATTCTCAATGAGTGCGACATCTATCTTAAAAGCTAGAAGACAAATTAATGGTTTAAGTAAAAATGAAATGTCTGAATTAGCAAATCGTGCAATTAATTGTGCTACTCAAGAAGAAGTAAAAGATTTAGTTAATAACATTTCTAAATAATGATGTATTCGAAACACCTTAACTTAAGTTGAGGTGTTTTTGTATTACAAAATAATAAACCTAACAACTAAATAGTTCCTTTTTAGTGTTAGGTTATTACTGCGATGACTTTATGATTTAATGTGACACTTAGTGTTGATTTTATCCAAATCAACTTGATACATTGGTTCACCATCTATAAGTATAAAAGGTGTAGCAAATGCATCGTAATCAATCATCTCAGAACGGTATTCATTATTCGAGATATTTTTTTCAATGTAATCTACCTTGTGTTCTGTAAGATAATTTTTTACAAATGTACAAGGCGGGCAATCATTTTGAGTATAAATAACTAATTCCGTCAATTTAGTTCACTCCCAATTTGGTTATTATCATGAAAATTACTATATAAAATTTTTGATCCAATTGCAAACTGTGAAAATTATGTGAATTACATATTAAAAATCTTTCTTAAATTTAAGCAAAAGGATTTAGTTAGAAATTAGAACATAATATAATTTAAATTAATTGCTTTTTAAAAATTAGATATAGAAAAGGTGATAAAATTATGGATTCCGTTGAAATTAGTCGTTTCCTAACAGGTATGACTCTAGCAGTACATATCATCTTTGCGACTGTCGGTGTTGGTATGCCTTTAATGTTCGCAATCGCAGAATTTTTAGGAATTAAAAACAAGGATCCTAAATATATAGCACTAGCTAAGCGTTGGTCGAAAGGTTATACCATTACTGTGGCTGTTGGTGTTGTAACTGGTACGATTATCGGTTTACAATTATCATTAATTTGGCCAACATTTATGAAAATGGGTGGGCACGTGATTGCTTTACCTTTATTTATGGAGACTTTTGCATTCTTCTTTGAAGCTATTTTCCTTAGTATTTATTTATACACATGGGATCGCTTTAAAAATAAATGGACACACTTCATTATTAGTATACCAGTCATCATTGGTGGTTCATTCTCCGCGTTCTTTATTACTTCTGTAAACTCATTTATGAATACACCTGCAGGTTTTGAAATGAAAAATGGCAAAATGGTTAATGTACAACCACTTGAAGCAATGTTCAATTCATCATTCCTAGTTAGGGCGTTTCATGTAGTAGCTACAGCAGGTATGACAATGGCGTTTATTCTTGCATCTATTGCAGCTTTTAAATTATTGAAAAATAAATACAACAAAGATGCAGAATACCATAAAAAGGCCTTAAAGATGACTATGATTGTTGGTTTCATATCAACATTATTGTCAATGTTAGCTGGAGACTTATCTGCTAAATTCTTACATCAAGTTCAACCAGAAAAACTTGCAGCTTACGAATGGCATTTTGATACACAATCTAAGGCTGATTTAGTATTTTTCGGAGTTCTAAATGAAAAGACTCAAGAAGTCGAAGGTGCAATCAAGATTCCAGGTATGCTTAGTTTCTTGGCAGACAACAATGTAAATACTAAAGTAGAGGGTCTTAATGACTTCCCTAAAAATGAATTACCTCCATTAATCGTTCATTATTTCTTTGACTTAATGGTAACTATGGGTGTGTTATGTTTTGTTATTTCAGGAGCCTTTATTTTAACTTTAATGATTAAAAAACTGCGTAAATACGTTACGCATAAAGGTATGCTATATGCAGTTCTTCTTACAGGACCAGCTGCAATGTTAGCAATCGAATTTGGATGGTTTTTAACTGAGGTAGGTCGTCAGCCATGGATTGTTAGAGGTTATATGCGAGTAAGTGAAGCTGCTACTCAGGCAGGAGGAATAACACTTGTAACAATTCTATTCGGACTACTTTATCTAGTATTACTTTTTACATCTGCATATGTTTTAATTCGCATGTTCAAAGACAAGCCTGCTCAAGATGATGTAGATAAAGTCATTGAAAAAGGAGGTCATGCTTAATGGATTACACAACTATAGGTATTACCGTACTTTGGACTTTCTTATTCTTATATATCATTGTTGCTTCAATTGACTTTGGTGCAGGTTTCTTTACCTTACACACAAAATTAACTGGGGAAGAGAGAAAGATAAATCATTTAGTAGAGCGTTACTTAAATCCTGTTTGGGAAGTTACTAATGTTTTCTTTGTTTTCTTCTTTGTCGGATTCGTAGGATTTTTCCCTGATTCAGCGTTATACTTTGGTACTGTGCTATTAGTTCCTGGTTCAATTGCGTTGATTTTAATTTCTATTAGAGGAAGCTTTTACGCGTTTGAACATTATGGTCAGGATACTAAATTACCATGGATTATCATGTATGGACTTACAGGTTTGTTAATACCAGCATCATTGGCAACGGTATTAACTATATCGGAAGGTGGCTATATTACTGAACGTGGTTCTCATTTTGATTTAGATTGGTTCCAATTATTACTAAGTCCATTTGCATGGTCAGTCGTCTTTCTAGCAATCATAAGTGTATTATATATTTCTTCTGGATTTTTAACATATTACGCTTCGAAAGCTAAAGACGAAGTAGCTTATAAATATATGCGACAATGGTTTATTTTCTGGGGACCTCCAATGATTATTATTTCTCTATTTGTTTTCTTATCTCTAAGAATTCAAAATGCAGATCATTTTAATAATGCAGTTCAAAATTATTGGTGGATGTTCGCATTAAGTTTCATTTGTTTTGTAGTAGCCGGAATTTTAAACTTCATCAAGAAATATCATGGTCTAGCATTTATCATGGTTATATTACAAATGGCATTCGCTTTTTATGGATACGGAATAAGTAAATTACCTTACTTGTTATATCCATACATCAAAGTGAGTGATTCAGGTGTTAATGCTTCAATGGGCTTAGCACTAGTGATTGTATTTATTTTAGGTTTACTTTTATTAGTTCCATCGTTAATATTATTATTAAGATTATTTGTATTCGATAAAGAATATGTTGAAGGTAAAAAATAATTATAATAATAAAAGGGGGGCTGAAATAATTAACATCTATGTACATTAACTTGGTTAATAGTGATCTACATGATGTCGATTGTTTCAGCTTTTTCCTTATTTTTTTTATAGATAGGGGTAGCTATTAAATGGAGAAAGAATATGTTGTTATTGGGTTAGGTCGATTTGGTGGAAGTATTGTAAGAGAATTAAATGCATTAGATATGGATGTTATGGCAATTGATAGGGATGAGGCACGCGTCAATGAATATAGTGATATTGCAACGCATGCTGTAGTAGCTGATACTACTGATGAAGCAGTGATGAAAAGTTTAGGGATACGTAACTTTGATCATGTTATAGTAGCGATTGGTGAAAATATTCAATCAAGTACATTAACTACGCTAATTCTCAAAGAGTTAGGAGTTAAGAAAGTTACAGCTAAAGCTCAAAATGATTATCATGCTAAAATTTTAAATAAAATTGGTGCGGATACAGTTGTCCATCCTGAAAGAGATATGGGACGACGAATCGCACATAATGTCGCAAGTGCTAGTGTTTTAGATTACCTTGAATTAGCAGATGAGCATTCACTAGTTGAATTAAAAGCAAGCGAAAAAATGACAGGCCAATCAATTATTGATTTGGATATTCGTGCGCAATTTGGAATTAATATAATAGCAATTAAACGAGGCAAGGAAATTGTTGTATCACCAGACCCGTCTATGAATATAGAATTTGGAGATATATTGATTATGATCGGACACGATAATGATTTAAATCGTTTTGAAAAGAAAATTGTAAGATAAATGTTGCATCACAACTATTTAATGACTACTAAATAAAAATCTATTGATTTCATATTTAGTAACATTGATATTTGTGATTTTTTTATAAACAGTTAGAAGAATTTAAAAATCAGCAACAATTTTTTGAGAATAAGATGATGGAGTGATGATTCTACTACATGAGATATGTATTAATAGCATTAGGAATAGTATTTACTGTAATCGCGTTTACAGGGGCAGTATTACCATTACTACCTACGACACCTTTTCTAATTTTAGCAGCGATTTGTTTTACTAATAGTTCTCGGAAATTCAAAATATGGCTTGAAAGCACTCAAATTTATAAAAATTATGTTGAAAATTTTAAAAAATACAAAGGGTATACTATGAAAGAAAAAATAAGAATACTTATAAGTTTATATATAGTAGTTGGTTTTTCTATTTTTATGATTTCAAACTTATATATTCGAATTGGATTAATGATAATGGTCGTGATTCAAACAATTGTATTATTTACATTTGTTAAAACGTTGCCAGCAAATTTTAATCAAGAAAAAGATTCATAGGTGAAATTCCATAAAAAATCCGTAAATGAATATTATAATTCATTTACGGATTTCTCTATGTGAAGTACATCATTATATTTAATCTTCGTTTACTTTCATAATCACAGGTAAAATCATTGGGCGACGAGCAGTTTTATCGTATAGATAAGGTTGTAATGTCTCAATGATTGAAGATTTAATTTGATGCCATTGAATATTTGGATTAGCATTTAATTTAGAAATTACGTCGGTTTTAATTTTGCGTTGAGCGTCATAAATTAATTGACCTGATTCACGCATGTACACAAAACCACGAGAAATGATGTCTGGACCTGAAAGTAATTTATTAGTGTTGAAATCAATACTAACCACTACAATGACTAATCCTTCTTCAGATAATAATTTACGATCACGAATAACAACGTTACCTATATCACCAATTCCACTACCATCTACTAACACATTACCAGAAGGTATGCGCCCGGCTTTACGAGCAGAGTCATGTGTTAATGCGAGTACATCACCGATATCAAAGATAAAGACGTTCTCTTCTTTAACACCACAGTCGACACCAGTTTGTCCATGCGCTTTAAGCATACGATATTCACCGTGTATTGGTAAGAAATATTTCGGTTGAATCAAGCGAAGCATAAGTTGTTGATCGCCTTGAGAACCGTGACCTGATGTATGGATATTTGAAATTTTACTGTGGATAACATCAGCACCCGCTTTGTATAATGCATTAATCGTGCGATTGATACTCTTAGTGTTACCTGGAATAGGTGATGAACTAAATACAACAGTATCATCAGGTATAATTTTAATTTGCTTATGAGTTCCATTTGCAATTCTTGATAAAGCCGCCA
Source organism: Staphylococcus sp. HMSC062A01 (assembly GCF_001836805.1). NCBI lineage: Bacteria > Bacillati > Bacillota > Bacilli > Caryophanales > Staphylococcaceae > Staphylococcus > Staphylococcus sp. HMSC062A01. The sequence goes on along the minus strand of NZ_KV830618.1, from coordinate 57,457 downwards.
TCGGTTCACCTTGAGATCCTGTACATAAAATTAGTAATTCATGTTTTGGAATATTGTTAATCTTATTTGGTTCAACAAAAGTTTCTGGCGGTGCTTTAATATAGCCTAATTCCATACCAATTTTAATATTATTTTCCATGGAACGACCAAATGTTACTATTTTACGATTGTATTTAATAGCAGCCTCAACCGCTTGTTGTACACGGTAAATGTTAGAAGCAAATGTAGCAAATATGATACGTCCTTTACAGTTACGGAAAATTTTATCTACATTTTGACCTACTTCACGTTCACTTAATGTGAAATCAGGTACTAATGCATTTGTTGAGTCAGATAATAGACATAATACGCCTTCCTTACCTAATTCTGCCATTTTAGCAATATTCGCAGGTTCGCCTACAGGAGTGAAATCAAATTTAAAGTCACCTGTATGAACAATCTTACCTTCAGGTGTATCAATTATTACACCATAAGCTTCAGGAATACTATGTGTAGTTAAGTAAAATGATATTTCAAAGTGTTTAGACTTAATAACACTATCTTCTGTAATCTCATTTAATGAAGCATTACGTAATAAGTTGTGTTCATCTAACTTGTTGCGAATTAATCCTAATGCTAATGGACCGCCATAGATAGGTACATTAATTTGCTTTAATAGGTAGGGCACACCACCTATATGGTCTTCATGTCCATGTGTAATGAATAGACCGACAATTTTGTCTTGATTTTGTTCGAGGTAAGTGTAATCAGGAATAACATAATCAATCCCTAATAAATTATCATCAGGGAATTTTATTCCGGCATCAATGATAACAATTTCATTTTTATATTCGATAGCATAAGTGTTTTTACCGACTTCACCTAAGCCACCTAAAGCATATACACCTACTTCGTTAGCATGTAATTGCTTCATTATTGAGCATTCTCCACGTTAAAATGATCAGAATGTTCCTTTTCATATTCTAAATGTGCGCCCTCTAATTTAGTAATGAATTCGATATTGTAATTGCGGTCTTTTAAATAACGTCTTACTTGTTCTTCTGTTTCACCTTCAACATAAATCGTATTTGTGTTTTCACGAACGATTACTTCATCTTTATTATGTTGGAAAAATACTTTAAATACTGCCATATTGGATAGTTCCTCCTAAATTTAAACATCTAAATTGATTATATTAATCTGAACCCTAATTTATTAACTTGATACTTCAAATCTAGTTGATTACGACAATAGGAATTGCTTCATAAATCATAAATAAGAAGATAAATTTATCTGTATAAATAATGGTTTTAAAGTCACTTGATGATTGTCGACCTAATGATATACATTCATATATATATCTTGTAAATTTGAGTCTCAAGCTTTCACTAAGGTAATTGTTAATGTCGTTCATTATTTGAAAATTAGCGTTACACTAAGATTTCAGTTACTACTCATTTTACATTATGTATATAAATAAATAAAGCAGTTTATATCTCTTCATTACTTCATAAACGTTATATATTTTTTAAAATTATTAAAAGGAATAAATTTAATTTAACAACTATAATACAAATAAAAAACTCAAACTAGTTCCATCATTGAAAATAGTTTGAGCAAAATAAAATTGTTAAAAGTTATACTTCAACAGAATCAGGTAGTGGAGTTAATGGATTATCTTGATCAATATAGTCATAGAACATAACACCATTTAAATGATCAATCTCATGTTGGAATATAATTGCAGGGTAACCTTTTAATCTCAATTTAACTTCGTTACCATCAATGTCTAACGCTTTAATTGTTACTCTGAAGTGTCTATGAACTAAACCAGGGATATTTTCATCCACACTTAAGCAACCTTCTCCAGTAGGTAAATAAGCACGTTGAACACTGTGACTCATAATTTTAGGATTAACTAGCATATAGTCATAAGCTTTTCCATTTCCATCATCAGGTAAATAGACAGCAATCATTCGTTTTGAAACATTAATTTGTGGGGCGGCTAGACCTACACCAGAACGTAAACCATATTTTTTTGCAATGTCATCATCTTGACTATTAATTAAAAATTGACGCATTTCTTTTAATGTATTTTTATCTTCATCAGAAAGAGGCAAACTTACGTCTTCAGCTTTAGCACGTAACGTAGGATGACCATCTCTTATAATATCTTTCATAGTTAACATGTCATACACCTTCCTTACAATAAAATATAACAGAAAAATGAATAATAAGTACATTATCTTATTTCATTTGATTTATAAAGTATAATTCTATATTATTACAGTCGAATGACTACTAGGAGGTTTACACTCAATGAAACTACGTAAAACAGTTGCGGTAGTAGCAGCATCAACTATTTTATTAGCAGGCTGTACAACAGATAAAAAAGAAGTTAAAGCGTATAATGAAAATATTCAAAAAGCTTTTGATAAAGAGCAATCAATTAATAGCATTAGCAAAAAATTAAACTCACTTGAGGAAAAGAAGCAAGGTTTATATAAAAAAGCTAATAGTGATAATGAGGATACTCGTAAGAAAGCTGCTGATGATATTCTTGAAAATATCAAACAGAGACAAGAAACATTTGATAAAGAAGTATCAACTTTAAATGATTCTGAAAAACAGTTTAAAAAAGGCGAGTCACATATTGATGAAATTAAAAGTGATGATAAGAAAAAAGAAGTTAAGCAATTAGACGATGCTGTAAAAAATAAATATAAAGTACATGATGAATATGCAAGTGCGTATAAAAATGTCTTGCAAAAAGAAAAAGACTTGTTTGAACTTATTAAACAAGATGGTGTAACTCAATCACAAGTTGATGAAAAAAATGATGCATTGAATAAGGCTCAGAAGAATTTCCAAAATAAATTTAAAGATTATTCAAAAGCTATGAACACAGTAAATAAAGAAAAACAAGATGTTGATAATCTGTAGCAATATAAGCATTAGTACAGATTAGTTGATTGGAATGATACAGTTGTAAAAAACTGTATCATTTTTAGTAATACAGAACTTTACTAAAATATTTAACAGTATAAATAAATTGTGGTACACTATGAGAGGATAAAATGAATTTCTATTATATGGGAAAGGTATGGTGAATTGAATGGCTCCTAAGTTACAAGCCCAATTCGATGCAGTAAAAGTATTAAATGATACTCAGTCGAAATTTGAAATGGTTCAAATTTTGGATGTAGATGGTAATGTCGTAAATGAAGACTTAGTACCTGATTTAACTGATGAACAACTAGTAGAATTAATGGAAAGAATGGTATGGACACGTATTCTTGACCAACGTTCTATTTCATTAAACAGACAAGGACGCTTAGGTTTCTATGCGCCTACAGCTGGACAAGAAGCTTCTCAATTAGCTTCACAATATGCTTTAGAAAAAGAGGACTTCATCTTACCTGGTTACCGTGATGTGCCACAAATCATTTGGCATGGTTTACCATTAACTGAAGCTTTCTTATTCTCAAGAGGACACTTCAAAGGAAATCAATTCCCTGAAGGTGTTAATGCATTCAGTCCACAAATCATTATCGGTGCTCAATATATTCAAACTGCTGGTGTAGCATTCGGTATTAAAAAACGTGGTAAAAAAGCAGTTGCTATCACATACACCGGTGACGGCGGTTCTTCACAAGGTGACTTCTATGAAGGTATCAACTTTGCTTCTGCTTATAAAGCACCAGCAATTTTTGTTATCCAAAATAATAACTATGCTATTTCTACACCACGTAGTAAACAAACAGCAGCAACTTCATTAGCTCAAAAAGCTATTGCAGTAGGTATCCCAGGTATCCAAGTTGATGGTATGGATGCATTAGCTGTATATCAAGCTACTAAAGAAGCTCGTGATCGTGCTATTAATGGTGAAGGTCCAACATTAATTGAAACTATGACTTATCGTTATGGTCCACATACAATGGCTGGAGATGACCCAACTCGATATAGAACTTCAGATGAAGATGCAGATTGGGAGAAAAAAGATCCATTAGTTCGTTTCAGAAAATTCCTTGAAAACAAAGGATTATGGAACGAAGAAAAAGAAAATGAAGTTATTGAACGTGCTAAAGACGACATCAAGAAAGCTATCAAAGAGGCTGACAATACTCCAAAACAAACAGTTATTGACTTAATGGATATCATGTACGAAGATATGCCTCAAAACTTAGCTGAACAATATGAAATTTACAAAGAGAAGGAGTCGAAATAAGCCATGGCACAAATGACAATGGTTCAAGCGATTAATAATGCGCTTAAAACTGAATTGCAAAATGACGAAAACGTATTAGTTTTCGGTGAAGACGTTGGTGTTAACGGCGGTGTATTCCGTGTAACTGAAGGTTTACAAAAAGAATTCGGTGAAGACCGTGTATTCGATACACCATTAGCTGAATCAGGTATCGGTGGTTTAGCTCTTGGTTTAACTGTTGAAGGTTTCCGCCCTGTAATGGAAATCCAATTCCTTGGTTTCGTATTTGAAGTATTTGACGAAGTTGCAGGTCAAATTGCTCGTACACGTTTCCGTTCAGGTGGTTCAAAAGTAGCACCTGTTACAATCCGTGCACCATTTGGTGGTGGTGTTCATACTCCTGAACTTCACGCTGATAACTTAGAAGGTATTTTAGCTCAATCACCTGGTATTAAAGTAGTTATTCCTTCAGGTCCATATGATGCTAAAGGTTTATTACTTTCATCAATCAGATCTAATGACCCAGTTGTATATTTAGAACATATGAAATTATATCGTTCATTCCGTGAAGAAGTTCCTGAAGAAGAATATACAATTGACATCGGTAAAGCTAATGTGAAAAAAGAAGGTAACGATATCACATTAATCGCTTACGGTGCAATGGTTCAAGAATCTGAAAAAGCTGCTGAAGAATTAGAAAAAGAAGGTTACTCAGTTGAAGTTATTGACTTACGTACTGTACAACCTATCGATATCGATACTTTAGTTGCATCAGTTGAAAAAACTGGCCGTGCTGTAGTAGTTCAAGAAGCTCAACGTCAAGCTGGTGTTGGTGCTACTGTAGCTGCTGAATTAGCTGAACGTGCTATTCTTTCATTAGAAGCACCAATCGCTCGTGTGGCTGCTGCTGATACAGTATATCCATTTACACAAGCTGAAAATGTTTGGTTACCAAACAAAAACGACATCATTGAAAAAGCTAAAGCAACTTTAGAATTCTAATATTTTAGCTTATCAATTAGCTAGCAAGCAGACTTATAGGAAGTAAGTAAAATGTTTACTTTTTACTCTATGTGTGAATAAGTAAGTGTAAACTAGAGAATTAGGGCAAAATAATTTGTGTTTAGGCTTTCAAATTATTCTGTCCTTACTCTATGTTATAAATTTATTAAATGATGAATAAGAAATCTAGGAGGACAAGAACGTGGCATTTGAATTTAGATTACCCGACATTGGTGAAGGTATCCACGAAGGTGAAATTGTAAAATGGTTTGTTAAAGCCGGAGATACAATTGAAGAAGATGATGTATTAGCAGAGGTTCAAAATGACAAATCTGTAGTTGAAATCCCATCTCCTGTTAGCGGTACTGTTGAAGAAGTTGTAGTTGACGAAGGTACTGTAGCAGTTGTAGGTGATGTTATTGTCAAAATCGATGCACCTGATGCAGAAGATATGCAATTTAAAGGTGGTCACGATGACGATGCTTCATCTGAAGAAGCACCAACTCAAGAAGAAGCTAAAACTGAAGATGCACCAGCAGCATCAGCTTCACAAGATGAAGAAGTAGATGAAAATAGACAAATCAAAGCTATGCCATCTGTTCGTAAATATGCACGTGAAAAAGGCGTTAACATCAAAGCAGTAGCTGGTTCAGGTAAAAATGGTCGTATTACTAAAGAAGATATCGATAACCACTTAAATGGTGGTGGTGCTCAAGCAGCAACAGCTTCAAATGAAAGTGCAGCTGCATCAACATCAGAAGATACTTCTGCAGTTCAAACTCAATCAGTACCTGAAGGAGACTTCCCTGAAACTACTGAAAAAATCCCAGCAATGCGTAGAGCAATTGCAAAAGCAATGGTTAACTCAAAACACACTGCTCCTCACGTAACATTAATGGATGAAATTGATGTTCAAGATTTATGGGATCACCGTAAAAAATTCAAAGAAGTTGCAGCTGAACAAGGTACTAAATTAACTTTCTTACCATATGTTGTTAAAGCATTAGTTTCTGCACTTAAAAAATACCCAGCACTTAACACTTCATTCAATGAAGAAGCTGGCGAAATTGTACACAAACATTACTGGAATATTGGTATTGCTGCTGATACTGACAGAGGCTTATTAGTACCTGTAGTTAAAAATGCAGACCGAAAATCAATCTTCCAAATTTCAGATGAAATCAACGAATTAGCGGTTAAAGCTCGTGATGGTAAATTAACATCTGATGAAATGAAAGGTGCAACATGCACAATCAGTAATATCGGTTCAGCTGGTGGACAATGGTTCACTCCAGTTATCAACCACCCAGAAGTAGCTATCTTAGGTATTGGCCGTATTGCTCAAAAACCTATCGTTAAAGATGGTGAAATTGTAGCAGCTCCAGTATTAGCTTTATCATTAAGCTTTGACCACAGACAAATTGATGGTGCAACTGGACAAAATGCTATGAATCACATTAAACGCTTATTAAATAATCCAGAATTATTATTAATGGAGGGGTAAAACATGGTAGTTGGAGATTTCCCAATTGAAACAGATACTATTGTAATCGGAGCAGGTCCTGGTGGATACGTTGCAGCAATTCGCGCAGCACAATTAGGACAAAAAGTTACTATCGTTGAGAAAGGTAACTTAGGTGGTGTATGCTTAAACGTTGGTTGTATTCCTTCAAAAGCATTATTACACGCTTCACATCGCTTTGTAGAAGCTCAACACTCTGAAAACTTAGGTGTTATCGCTGAAAGCGTATCACTTAAATTCGACAAAGTTCAAGAATTCAAAAAATCAGTTGTAAACAAATTAACTGGTGGTGTTGAAGGCTTATTAAAAGGTAATAAAGTTGAGATTGTAAAAGGTGAAGCTTATTTCGTTGATAATAACAGCTTACGTGTTATGGATGAAAAAAGTGCACAAACTTACAATTTCAAACACGCTATTATCGCAACAGGTTCTAGACCAATTGAAATTCCTAACTTTGAGTTTGGTAAACGTGTTATCGATTCAACAGGTGCATTAAACTTACAAGAAGTTCCAGGTAAATTAGTCGTTGTAGGTGGCGGTTACATTGGTTCAGAACTTGGTACTGCATTTGCTAACTTTGGTTCAGACGTTACAATTTTAGAAGGCGCTAAAGAAATTCTTGGCGGATTCGAAAAACAAATGGTTCAACCAGTTAAAAAAGGCATGAAAGAAAAAGGCGTTGAAATCATTACTGAAGCAATGGCTAAAAATGCCGAAGAAACTGAAAATGGCGTTAAAGTTACTTATGAAGCTAAAGGTGAAGAAAAAACTATCGAAGCTGATTATGTATTAGTAACTGTTGGTCGTCGTCCAAACACAGACGAATTAGGTTTAGAAGAGTTAGGACTTAAATTCGCAGATCGTGGATTATTAGAAGTAGATAAACAAAGCCGTACTTCTATCGACAATATTTATGCAATTGGTGATATCGTCCCTGGTTTACCACTTGCTCATAAAGCAAGTTATGAAGCTAAAGTAGCTGCTGAAGCTATCTCTGGTCAAGCATCAGAAGTAGACTACATCGGTATGCCAGCTGTATGTTTCACTGAACCAGAATTAGCTCAAGTAGGTTACACTGAAGCACAAGCTAAAGAAGAAGGTTTAGACTACAAAGCTTCTAAATTCCCTTATGCTGGTAACGGCCGTGCTTTATCATTAGATGATACAACTGGTTTCGTTAAACTTATCACACTTAAAGAAGACGATACTGTTATCGGTGCACAAATTGCCGGTAATGGCGCTTCAGATATCATTTCTGAATTAGGTCTAGCTATCGAAGCTGGTATGAATGCTGAAGATATCGCATTAACAGTACATGCTCACCCAACATTAGGTGAAATGTCTATGGAAGCTGCTGAAAAAGCAATTGGATTGCCAATCCACACAATGTAATTTTTAGTCAAACTGACTAACTATATAGATCGAATAACTTTAATTAGATTTGATTGAGGTTATTTGACATCCAAGAGGGGTGCAACTCAAGTTCATGTTTGAACTTGGTTTCACCCCTTTTTTATAATTATTTAACCAAAAAGGGTAATAGATTACTAATGGCTAACACAATGAATGGAGGAATAAAATGGAATACCAATATCCACTAGACTTAGATTGGTCTAATGAAGAAATGGTTGATGTGATTGCTTTCTTTAATAAAATTGAAAATTATTATGAAAACTCGGTTAACGGTCAAGACTTAATGAATCATTATAAACGATTCAAAGAAATTGTTCCCGGCAAAGCAGAAGAAAAGCAATTATTTAAAGAATTTGAAGAAAAAAGTAATTATAATAGTTATAAAGTTGTACAAGAAGTAAAGAACAATCCTGAATTAACATCATTCAGCGCAAAATAACTTATAACGATTTAACGTTAATTATTAAAAATCATAATATCTGCATCATTAATTTTAATTAATTTCAAAAAAGTATTGAAGTTAAAGCTATATTTTGTTATTTTTATTAAGCATTAAACACAATGTTTAATATTACTAAACAAAGTATAGCTTTTTTAAGGTGATTAGCGATGCAAATTGGAAATAAATTACGTAATTTAAGACGTCAAAAGAATTTAACACAAGAAGAGCTAGCAGAACGAACAGATTTATCAAAAGGGTACATATCTCAAATTGAGAGTCAACATGCTTCTCCTAGTATGGAAACATTTTTAAATATTCTAGAAGTGTTAGGTACTTCTCCTAGTGATTTTTTTAAAGAGAAGTCAAAAGAAAAAGTGCTATACACTAAAAATGAACGAACTATTTACGATGAATATGATAGAGGTTATGTCCTTAATTGGTTGGTAATGAAATCTAATGAATTTGAAATGGAACCGCTCATATTATCATTAAAACCAGGTGCGTCTTATAAACACTTTGATCCATCTGAGTCAGATACATTCATTTATTGCTTAAAAGGGTGTGTAACACTTACATTAGGAAATTCACGATATCAGGCAAATGAACAAGATGTTTTATATTTTAGGGCTAATGAAATACATCAATTACATAATGAAACAACCGATGAAATTGAAATTTTAATTGTTGCGACAGCATCATATTTATAAAGGGGGAGTATAGTAATGGAGTCATTGTTATCTTTTAAAGGTGTGACAAAAGGTTTTGACGATGTAACGATATTAAACAAAATGGATTTAGAGATTGAGTCAGGACATTTTTATACATTACTAGGTCCTTCAGGTTGTGGTAAAACCACAATCTTAAAACTTATAGCTGGATTCGAACAACCAGATGATGGAGATATTATATATTTAAATAAATCAATAGGTGATTTGCCTGCAAATAAAAGAAAGGTGAACACTGTTTTCCAAGATTATGCTTTATTTCCTCATTTGAATGTTTATGACAATATTGCTTTTGGTTTAAAGTTGAAAAAGCATTCCAAAAAAGATATTGATGAAAAAGTAATAAATGCTTTAAAACTAGTGAAATTATCGGGGTATGAACAACGAAATATTAATGAAATGAGTGGCGGTCAAAAGCAACGCGTTGCTATCGCAAGAGCAATAGTTAATGAGCCGGAAATTTTATTGTTAGATGAATCTCTATCTGCTTTGGATTTAAAATTAAGAACTGAAATGCAGTATGAATTGCGTGAATTACAAAAACGTTTAGGAATTACTTTCATCTTTGTTACTCACGATCAAGAAGAAGCATTAGCGCTCAGCGATTACATATTTGTTATGAAAGACGGTAAAATTCAACAATTTGGTACACCTACAGATATTTATGATGAACCGGTCAATCGCTTTGTAGCTGATTTTATAGGCGAATCCAATATTGTTGAGGGTAAAATGGTTGAGGATTTCGTAGTAAATATATATGGTCAAGATTTTGAATGTGTAGATGCTGGTATACCTTCAGGCAAAAATGTCGAAGTCGTCATTAGACCTGAAGATATTTCATTAATAGACGCAGACAAAGGGCTATTTAAAGCTACTGTTGATTCAATGTTATTTAGAGGCGTTCATTATGAAATTTGTTGCATTGATAGAAAAGGATATGAATGGGTCATACAGACAACTAAAAAAGCAGAAGTTGGAAGCGAAGTAGGACTCTATTTTGACCCTGAGGCAATACACATCATGGTTCCAGGTGAAACAGAAGAGGAATTTGATAAACGTATTGAAAGTTATGAGGAATTTGACAATGCGTAATATAAATAAAGTGCTAATCATTCCATATTTATTATGGATGGTGTTATTCATAATGGTGCCGGTTATTTTACTTGTATATTTCTCATTCACTGATTTAAATGGTCATTTTAGTTTTACAAACTATGAACAAATATTATCAATGAAATATTTAAAAATGATGTGGGATTCGATTTTTTATGCAGCATTAATTACTATAATCACTCTATTAATTAGCTACCCTGCTGCTTATTTTATTCGTTCGTCAAAAAATCAAAATATGTGGTTGCTCATTTTAATTATTCCGACGTGGATAAATCTATTACTTAAAACATATGCTTTTATTGGTTTACTAAGCCATGAGGGTTTAATAAATAGATTTCTAAATTTTATTCATTTACCTTCGGCTAATCTATTATTTACACCGGGGGCATTTTTATTAGTAGCAAGCTATATTTATATACCATTTATGATTCTACCTATATTTAATAGTATGAAAGCTATCCCGAATAATTTGTTACAAGCTTCTAGTGACTTAGGGGCTAGTCCATTTACTACATTTAGAAAAGTTATCGTACCTTTAACTAAAGAAGGTGTCATGACAGGCATTCAAGTAACATTTATTCCAGCATTATCGCTATTCATGATTACAAGATTAATTGCAGGTAATAAAGTCATCAATATTGGTACATCGATTGAAGAACAATTCCTAGTTATTCAGAATTACGGTATGGGTTCTACAATCGCCATATTCTTGATTGTATTTATGGCATTTATTTTAATCATTACTAAATCGAAATCCACGGACGAAAGAAGGCGAATTAAATGAAGTGGTATGGAAAATTATATATTGGCATTTTATTAGCTATATTATATATTCCGATATTTTTCCTTATGTTTTATTCATTTAATTCAGCGGGAAATATGATTCATTTTGAGCATTTTACTTTGGAACATTACCAAAGTCTATTTCAGAATGATCGTCTGATGTCTGTAATTTTTAATACGGTAGCAGTTGCGCTATTAGCAGCTGCAATTTCTACCATAATAGGAACATTTGGTGCCATTTCATTATATTATTTAAGAAATAAAAAATTTAAAGTAACATTATTAACGCTTAATAATGTGCTAATGGTTTCGTCTGATGTAGTTATTGGTGCCTCATTTTTAATTATGTTTACAGCAATAGGACATTTAACTGGTTTAGGACTAGGTTTTGGAACAGTGTTAGCGTCGCATATTGCATTTTGCATTCCTATCGTAGTTATCGTAGTGTTACCACAGTTATATGAAATGAATAATAATATTCTAAATGCTGCACGTGATTTAGGTGCTACCGAATCACAAATACTTGGACGTGTTTTAATACCTAATTTAATGCCTTCAATTATAGGTGGATTCTTTATGGCGCTAACATACTCATTAGATGATTTTACAGTAAGTTTCTTTGTAACCGGTAATGGCTTTAGTGTATTATCTGTAGAAGTTTACGCTATGGCACGTAAAGGTATTAGTATGGAAATAAATGCAATTTCAACTATTTTATTTACAGCTATTGTATTAGGAATTATTGGTTATTATGCAATACAACATACAGTTAAGAGACGGCAATTAACTAAGCGAGGTGTAAATCAGTGAAGCGATTTTTACAGTTAATATTAGGTGCAATTGTCGTTGGATTAATATGCTTAGGTATAAGTCACTGGTTTAAATCGCAGGATAATACTAGTACTGGTGAAAAGATATACGTGTATAATTGGGGAGAATATATAGACCCCGCTTTAATTAAACAATTTGAGAAAGAAACAGGTATTCAAGTTATATATGAAACGTTTGATTCTAATGAGGCCATGGAAGCTAAAATTAGAAATGGTGGAACCCATTATGATGTGGCTTTTCCTAGTGAATATACCGTTCAGAAATTGAAGCGTGAAAATTTATTGGAACCACTAGATCATAGTAAAATTCCAAATATAAAAAATTTAGATTCTGATTACATGAACATGTCATATGATAGACATAATAAGTATTCACTACCTTATTTCTTTGGTACTGTAGGCATCTTATATAATAAAGAGGTTTACCCAAATGGAGACTTTAGTAGTTGGCAAGCATTATATCAACCTAAATATAAAAACGATATTTTATTAGTTGATGGTGCACGAGAAATTATGGGATTAGCTTTGAACAAATTAGGATATAGTTTAAATGATACAAATCCAAGTCATTTAAAAGAAGCAGAGAAAGATTTGAATCACCTTACACCACAAGTTCGTGGTGTTGTTGGAGACGAAGTCACAATGATGCTTGAACAAAATGAGGGGAATATTGCAGTAGTATGGAGTGGTGTTGCAGCTCCTTTAGTACAAGATAGTGACAAATATAATTATGTTATTCCAAAAGAAGGATCTAACCTATGGTTTGATAATATGGTTATTCCTAAAACCGCTCAGAATAAAGAAGGGGCTTATAAATTTATGAATTTCCTTCTTGATGCTAAAAATAATAAACAAAATACAGAATGGGTCGGATATTCTACACCAAATAAAGTGGCTCGTCAGTTGTTACCTAAAGAAGTTAGAGATGATCATCGTTTCTATCCTACTCAAAAAGAGCAATCACGATTAGAAGTCTACAAAGATTTAGGTCCTAAAACTTTAGGAGAATATAACGAAAGTTTCTTAAACTTTAAAATGTCTTTAAAATAGACTATAAATAGTAGTTATTTTATAATGAATTAGATATAATTATTTGATAAGTAAAATAAGGAGTTGTAATACATGTCAGGAGAACGTTACACGCAAATCAAACGGCCTGTGAGTCGTCTGACTGAAAAACTTTTAGGTTGGTTTAGTTGGATTTTCTTACTTATATTGACGGTTATTACAATGTTTATTGCACTCGTGTCATTTAGTAATGATACATCAATTCAAAATCTTGAAAACTCAATGAATAGTAATGAACTAATTCAGCAAATTTTAACAAATAATAGTTTAAATACAACACAATTTGTAATTTGGTTACAAAATGGTGTATGGGCAATTATCGTTTATTTCATAGTGTGTTTGCTTATTTCATTTTTAGCACTTATATCTATGAATATGAGAATACTTTCTGGATTCTTATTTTTAATTGCCTCAATTATTACATTGCCATTAGTATTATTATTCGTAACATTAATTATTCCTATTTTCTTCTTTATTATTGCAATCATGATGTTTGTAAGGAAGAGCAAGGTCGAGACAGTGCCTATATATGGTCCATCACACGGCTACGAAAATCAATATTATCCTAGAGATGAATATGATGATCGTTATTATGGATTTAATAGAAATATTAATGATGACTATGATTACGACGATCATAATCAATATAATGATTATGATGAAGACTATGTTGAATCACCACGTAAAACCAAAATATCTGAACGTCGTACACGTCGTAAAAAACCTTATTACAATGATGATATCGATAGTAATTATCGAGATAACAACTACGATGAAACAACGATTCGTAATGATGAAGAGCAAGATTTAGCAACTGATACTGAGGAAGATAAATATAATCAATATCCAAAACGTGCAATTACTGGAGAATATCAATCGGATGCTGATGATGTTGAAGCAACGGGAGTACTCTCTAGACAGGCTAAATACAACAAAAAGGCGAATAAAAAATCACAATTTGATAACACTAGTGATGAAGAGTCTTACGATTTTGCTGAAAATGTAGTAGATACTGAGCCAAAAGTTGATAAAAGAGAAGAAAAAGCACAACGTAAGAGAGAAAAAGCTGAAATTAAAGCTAAGAAAAAAGAAAAGCGCAAAGCTTATAATCAACGTATGAAAGAGCGTCGTAAAAATCAACCAAGTGCTGTTAGTCAACGTCGTATGAACTATGAAGAACGTAAACAAATCTTGAATAAAGATGACATCGAATCAGAGAAAGACGTCAACAACCAAGAAGAAGATAATAAAAACTAATATACACTTAGAACGGTTAAGTCATATATGGCTTAATCGTTTTGTGTCAATATCCAAAATTTAATTCATGAAGTTAGTCGCAAACATATTACAATTTTAGTATGATTTAATTAAATACTTTAATAATGGAGGCTAAGAAAGTGAGTAGAAAAGTAGAGTTAATTCTTGGATGGATTGCTTGTGGTTTAAGTATTATTTATTTAATTATGTCATCACTATCTTACTTTATGGTTAGGAATAACAATAATACTGAACAATATCAACAAATGATAAAACAATTTGGAAATCAAGATGTTAAAGTTACACCTGAAATGGTCAACTTTGCTATGGCTTTTTCTATGGGAACATTAATCTTTTCAACGTTGTTAGGCATTATTGGTATGTTAATCATTAAAGGTCGTCCTATTTTAGCAGGTTGTCTTTTAATTGTCGCAGCATTAGTAGGTATATTTAATATGAGTTTAATTGCAGGAATATTGTGGATTATTGTAGCAATCATGCTATTTGTTAAAAAGGATCCTAATCTACCTAAACAAAAACCTAAATCAACAAAATTAAAAATGGATGAATGGCAAACTGAAAAATCATATAATGAACGTAAGAAAGATGATCCATATATTTATTAAAATATAAAACTAAAATCTAACGATTTAGTATTTATAATGCTAAATCGTTAGATTTTTTTATAATTCTTTAAAGGTTTCTATTATTAGATAAATATTGAGGAAGCTCAATATGATGATTAAACCCCAAGCACATATATTAACCCACTTTTTATTTTTAAACGGACCCATTAATTTTTCATTACTTGTTGCTAATTCCAGAGGTATTAATGAGAAAGGTAGTGCAATACTTAAGAACACTTGTGAAAATACTAGCAATTGTTCCATTTTAGACTCATTGCCCTGGAAAATAACAAGACATATTAAAACAGGTATGACAGCCAAACTTCTTGTTACTAAGCGTCTCATCCAATTTGGTATAGAAAGTTTTAAGAACCCTTCCATAACTATTTGACCTGCGAGTGTACCAGTGATTGTTGAATTCTGACCGGATGCTAATAATGCTATTGCGAATAGTGTACTCATTATACTTCCCATTACAACACCTAATACAGGTTGTGTTCTTAAAGCTTGATATAAATCATAGAAACCACCTAAGCTATTTGAATTGACGCCATAAAACAAAGCAGCCCCTAGAACAAGTAGTAAGCAATTTACAATAAATGCGATACTTAATTGAATATTAGAATCAATTGTTGCAAATTTAATCGCTTGGGCTTTTTCAGTAAAGCTATGGCGATTATACTTACGTGATTGCACGATTGATGAGTGCAAATATAAATTATGAGGCATAATTGTAGCGCCAATAATACCTAATGCAATATACAAGATACTATGATTAGCAATAATTTGATAATGTGGAACAAATCCGTTAAGTATTTCAATTAAATTTGGAGATGAAATGTAAACTTCAAATACAAAAATCATCAGTACAGTAAAGATTAAAGTACCAACGATTGCTTCAATCTTTCTAAAACCAAATTTCATTATAAAAAGTAATAAAAATACGTCAAAAACTGTTATTAAAGCACCTATGATTAAAGGAATATTAAAAAGTAAATCCAAAGCAATCGCGCTTCCGATTACTTCAGCAATATCAGTGGCAATGATTGCAAGTTCAGCAATCACCCAAAATATAATTGCAGTTGGTTTGTTTAAATAGTGACGAGTCATTTGTGCTAAATCTTTATCAGTAGCGATACCTAAACGAACAGTCATACTTTGTAACAACATTGCTGATAAGCTAGATATTAAAATTACAAATATTAAAGTATAACCAAATTGTGCGCCACCTTGCATTGATGTAATCCAATTTCCTGGATCCATATAACCAACAGCTACAAGTAAACCTGGTCCTAGAAAAGCTAAAAATTTCTGACTAGTACGTTGCGAGCCATTAAATTCGATTGTGCTATTAATTTCATCTAAACTACGTTGTTCTTTGTTGTCTATTGAACCCATAAAAAAACTCCTTAAACTAATATATTTTATAATAATCCAACTTTATTTTTAGGTCAACCTAATAAAATTAGGCGTAAAAAAAGGAGGGTACAGAAATAATATTTTCCAAAATTTATTTCGTTGTAACCCCAGCTTGCTTAGCTTGTAGAATTTCTTAATGAAATTCTCTTTGCTGGGGCCCCAAACCCCAACTTGCTTAGCTTGTAGAATTTCTTTGAGAAATTCACTTTGTTGGGACCCCGAACCCCAACTTGCTTAGTTTGTAGTATTTCTTTAGGAAATTCACTTTGTTGGGGTCCGCCCACCAGGCAAGGATGACTAGAATTAAAAAAGCTTGTTACAAGTACATTTTTAAATCAGTCAACTATTGCCAATATATATTTGTAGCCTGAGTCATTGAATTATGGCCCAGGCTTTTACTTAAGGTAAACATAGTTTACAACTCATATTGAATTAAATGTTTTATTTATTCATAGAATTTTAAAAATTCATCAAATGTTTCTTTTACAAAAGATAGGAAGGCTTTATCAGATTTTAATTCAGCATCTTTAGGAGAGAGGGAGCGTGCAACGAAGAACTCTCCTTTCTTAACATTCTTAACACGATCAATCGCTTTATGTAACTCATCGTCACTTAAATCTTTAATGAAGGATTTTTCAGGTTTCATGTGATCTAAACTCACTTGATAGTCTTCAGGCAATTGTTTAAGCACATCAAAGTGCTTATCAAACACTTTTACACGTTCAGCTTTATCTTTACCTTCATGCATAACACCGAACATTAAAAATAAATGGTCTTTAAATAAACCAATTTGGAAATGAGGTAGCATCTTATATCCACGTTTATTTGGAGCAAAAGCTACCCATGTATCTACAGGGGGATTTACACTTCTACGAGCATGTTTTGCAACATGTGCATAAAAAGTTTCTCCAGTTTGAGAAGTGAAATATTCACTAAAATAATCTCCTAATTGATTAAGTTGAGGTCTTACATATTCATTTAATGCTTCCATTCGAGCATCTAAGCCTTCAACTTCAAACGCTTTGAAATCTTTAGGTTTAAATGTATATTGTGTCATTAGCGTTGCTCCTTTTCAGAATAATTAATTTAAAGTTATTGTAGCATAGAATGACTCAATCATTCCAAAAGCAGAATTAAGGTTTCAAGCGTTTAAACTCACAATTATAAGGTATACAATGATGTATAGATTATAATGCCAGAAATTTTGTATAATAGAAGACAACAGGAGATGATGATATGTCACTATATGAATTTGCACAAGGTTTAATACTAGAAGCGGGCAACAAAGTTAGAATAATGATGAAAGAAGATTTAAGTATTGAAACGAAATCGAACCCAAACGACTTAGTAACAAATGTTGATAAAGCAACTGAAAACTATATATACGATGCAATTCTAAGAAGCTATCCTGATCATCGCGTCATTGGTGAGGAAGGACATGGACATCATATGGAAGACGTCAATGGTGTGGTATGGGTTGTTGATCCAATTGATGGAACTTTAAATTTTGTTCATCAACAAGAGGGATTTGCGATTTCCATAGGTATTTATCGAGATGGCAAGCCATATGCAGGTTTAGTTTATGATGTAATGAAGGATGTACTATACCATGCTAAAGTTGGCGAAGGTGCTTTTGAAAACAATCATGAATTAAAAACCATTGATAACACGCAACTTAACCAAAGTTTAATAGGAATTAATCCAAACTGGGTTACTAAGCCAAAAATGGGACCCATTTTTTCAGAGATTGTAAACCAAGCAAGAAGTTGTAGAGCTTTTGGAAGTGCGGCATTAGAAATTATAAGTGTAGCCAAAGGACAATTGGCTGCATATATCACGCCAAGATTGCAACCATGGGATTTTGCAGGTGGTTTGATTATTTTAAATGAAGTTGGTGGAATTGGAAGTAATTTAATGGGTGAACCGCTCACTATTGAAAGTGCTAATTCTATTTTAGTTGGAAATAAAGCAACGCATAATGAGATACTAGAAAATTATTTAAATCCTCATAATGAAGTATTAACAGAGTTACATCAACGTTTTAGAAAATAAAAAATGCCTCGGTCAGTCAACTTTGAAAGGTGAATTTCTTCCAAATTTTACTACCGAGACATTTTTCTATATTAAAGCCAGTTATTTTCACGATATTTCTTTTTAAGCGTGAATCCAGCGCCAAAAGTTGCAATGAAAAGTATAAATGTTAAAATCATCATTGGAATACTACCAGCTCCAACGCTGAAACTAAAAAGCACTAAAAATATTACTGCTATAATAGATAGAACCCAAAATATACCTTTAGACTTAGGTTTTTCCATCCCATACCCCACCTTTTTGTTATCTTTTACTAATAATATGATATAATAAAAAAGTTGTAATTAAAAGTGGGAGTTTACTCGAGAAAGGAATAATAAAATGACTAATAGAAGAGAAGATGTACGTAATATTGCAATCATTGCGCACGTTGACCATGGTAAAACGACTTTAGTAGATGAATTACTAAAACAATCTGGAATTTTCAGAGAGAACGAACATGTTGACGAAAGAGCAATGGACTCTAATGACTTAGAAAGAGAACGTGGTATTACAATTCTTGCTAAAAATACTGCGATTGACTATAAAGGCACAAGAATTAACATCTTAGATACACCTGGGCATGCTGACTTTGGTGGCGAAGTTGAACGTATTATGAAAATGGTTGACGGTGTTGTACTTGTTGTAGATGCATACGAGGGAACAATGCCTCAAACACGTTTCGTACTAAAAAAAGCATTAGAACAAGATTTAAAACCCGTTGTAGTAGTAAATAAAATTGACAAACCATCAGCTAGACCTGAAGGGGTAGTAGATGAAGTTTTAGATTTATTTATCGAATTAGAAGCGAATGATGAACAATTAGACTTCCCAGTAGTATATGCATCAGCTGTCAATGGTACTGCTAGTCTTGATTCAGAGAAACAAGATGAAAACATGCAATCATTATATGAAACAATCATAGATTATGTTCCAGCGCCATTAGATAATCATGATGAACCATTACAATTCCAAGTAGCATTATTAGATTATAATGATTATGTAGGACGTATAGGTGTAGGACGCGTATTTAGAGGTATAATGCGTGTCGGTGATAACGTGTCACTTATTAAATTAGACGGTACAGTTAAGAATTTCCGTGTGACTAAGATTTTCGGTTATTTTGGATTGAAACGTGAAGAGATCGAAGAAGCACAAGCTGGTGATTTAATTGCGGTTTCAGGAATGGAAGATATTAACGTAGGTGAAACAGTTACACCTACAGATCACCAAGAAGCTCTCCCTGTATTACGTATTGATGAACCAACTCTTGAAATGACATTCAAAGTAAATAATTCACCATTTGCAGGACGTGAGGGTGATTATGTCACTGCACGTCAAATCCAAGAACGTCTAGATCAACAACTTGAAACAGACGTTTCATTAAAAGTTACGCCAACTGATTCTCCTGATACATGGGTAGTTGCAGGTCGTGGTGAGTTACATTTATCTATCTTAATTGAGAATATGAGACGTGAAGGTTTTGAACTTCAAGTATCTAAGCCACAAGTTATTTTACGTGAAATTGACGGTGTTCTAAGTGAACCTTTCGAACGTGTTCAATGTGAAGTGCCTTCTGAAAATGCAGGTTCAGTAATTGAATCATTAGGTGCACGTAAAGGTGAAATGTTAGACATGTCGACTACTGATAACGGATTAACGCGTTTAATCTTTATGGTACCTGCACGTGGTATGATTGGATACACAACTGAATTTATGTCTATGACTCGTGGATATGGTATTATCAACCATACATTCGAAGAGTTCAGACCTCGTGTTAAAGCACAAATTGGAGGTAGACGTAATGGTGCGCTTATCTCAATGGACCAAGGTCAAGCAACTGCATACGCTATCATCAATTTAGAAGATCGTGGTGTTAACTTCATGGAGCCAGGTACTGAAGTCTACGAAGGTATGATTGTTGGTGAACATAATCGTGAAAATGATTTAACTGTTAATATTACTAAAGCGAAACATCAAACAAACGTACGTTCAGCAACTAAAGATCAAACACAAACTATGAACCGACCAAGAATTCTTACTCTTGAAGAAGCTTTAGAATATATTAATGATGATGAACTAGTAGAGGTTACTCCTCAAAGTATTCGTTTAAGAAAGAAAATCTTAAATAAATCATTACGTGAAAAAGAAGCTAAACGTGTTAAACAAATGATGCAAGATGAGTAATTAAAGTTTATAACGTAAAATATAGTTTGAAACATCAAATTTGAAAGCCAGTAAATGAAATTTTGTCATTTCATTTACTGGCTTTTTTGAGTAAAACCTAATTAAATTTACTAAAAAAATTACAATTCTTCACTCTTAACGAAGTTAAACGGTTGGTGTTTATTAAGACGTTGTTTTGGTCTATCTAAACGACTTTTACAATCATCGCACATAAAAGTTCTTATAGGATTATTTCGAAGTCGTTTGGCTTCAACCGTATTTTCATCAATTAAAACCTTTGTATCACAAATGATACACTGAACTTCACGCAAATTAGATCACCTCTATATGCGTAACATACTTAAATTCATGTGAGTATCCTTTTTCATCTGGGTTGAAAACAAAGCTGTCTACTGCATTATCATCATACATACGCTTTCCATCTTTCGCAAATTGGAAAAATAGATAAGGTAATAATTCTATTGGAACTTCAATTGAGGACTCATCATTAAATAATTTTATCGCAGTAGCATCGTCTTTTGGTTCTGCAATTTTAAAGAAAGGTGTCATATTGATTGCATATGAATCTTCTAATACAGAACGCTTACGATATTTTATCTCTGAGTTTAAAGTAGGTGGATTCGTTTGACCTTCAAGAATCGCTCTATTCCATTCGCGATTATCTTCGAATCTAATTGGTTTCGTTCCTTCAAACACACCACTTTCAATGTCTTCAATTTTTACTTTTCTATCATCGAATATCCAAGTTGTACTATCTAAAGTGATAGGGAACTTGACTAAGCCTTTGATTTGAATCATTTTTTGCCCACTCCCTAATTTCATTCTAGTCATTATTTTATCACAATTAAATTCTTGTATTCACTGAATAAACTTGCTTTTTAAAAAGTAGTAAGATAAACTTTTGATATGAAGATATTTAATGATAGGGGGAGTATGTGATGCCGAAGCAATCGAAGATGAGTAACGTGGCTTATGAGCAATTAAATCAAGATGCTGATAGAATCTTACGTTTAATTAAAGTTCAAATGGATAATTTAACTTTACCTTCATGCCCGTTATATGAAGAAGTTCTCGACACACAAATGTTTGGTTTACAAAAAGAAGTTGATTTTGCAGTTAAGCTTGGCTTAGTTGATAAAGAAGACGGCAAAAATTTAATGCTTCGTTTAGAAAAGGAATTATCTAAACTTCATGAAGCGTTTACAAATGTAAAATAACTATCGATTAAATATATAAGTAAAGTTTATTCATTTACTTTTCGTTTATAAATTTGAGTTATTTGTAATATTAATTACATACAAATTATCTCACCATAGTGACTGAAATATTATGTTTATAATATTTTCAGTCATTTTATATTTTAAGCATTATTATCATATTAAATATAAAAATATTGAAAGTAATAATTAGATTTAAATTTAGTTTATATTTGTTAAACAACGAGCACAAAGTATATAATAGTTTAGACAGTAAATTTGGTTTAAAACGTAATTTTATTTACCATTATAATTTTAAAATTCTAGAATTGGATGATCATTTTTATGAGTAATTTAAAAAATATATTTAGATACATAGGTAGAACTGCTAAGTTCATCGATTATCCATTATTAATTACATACGTTGTTTTATGTCTTTTCGGTTTAATCATGGTTTATAGTGCAAGTATGGTTGCTGCAACTAAAGGGACGTTAACAGGTGGACTTGAAGTATCTGGCACGTATTTTTATAATAGACAACTCATTTACGTTATTATGAGTTTTATTGTCGTATTTTTTATCGCTTTTATGTTGAATATTAAAATATTACAACAACCCAATATTCAAAAATGGATTATGATTATAATCTTCGTATTACTATTTTTAACACTTATTATAGGTAAAAATATTAACGGATCTAAAAGTTGGATAAATCTTGGATTTATGAACTTGCAAGCATCGGAATTATTGAAAATTGCATTCATATTATATATTTCATATGTAATAAGTAGAAAATTACCGCAAGTAAGAGAGAAAATTAAAGTAATTGCTGCGCCACTTTTTTTAATAGGCGTATGCTTATTTTTAGTATTGTTGCAAGGTGATATTGGGCAAACATTGTTAATCATGATTATTATTGTTTCAATGTTTATTTTTGCAGGTATCGGTGTTCAAAAATTAGTAAGAGGACCGGTTTTGCTTATTGCTGGAAGTTTCATCGCGATTGCATTGCTCTTTATTGTAAGTGGAATGATGCCACATTATTTGAAAGCGCGTTTTAGTACATTAATGAACCCATTTAGTTCAGAAGCCGGTACAGGTTATCATTTAACCAACTCATTGATGGCAATTGGAAATGGTGGATTATTTGGTCGTGGTTTAGGCAATGGAATTATGAAACTTGGTTATTTACCAGAAGCACATACTGACTTTATATTTGCAGTCATTTGTGAAGAACTTGGTTTAGTAGGTGGATTATTCGTCATTTGCTTATTATTCTTCATAGTTTATCGTGCTTTCGTATTAGCTACTAAAACACCATCATATTTCTATAAATTAATTTGTGTAGGCGTTGCTAGTTATATTGGAAGTCAGACTTTTGTCAATTTAGGTGGTATTTCAGCAACGATTCCATTAACTGGTGTACCTCTACCATTTATAAGTTTTGGTGGTTCATCTATGTTGAGTTTAAGCATCGCAATGGGTCTGCTATTGTTAGTCGCAAAACAAATAAAAATTGATGAAAAACGATCACAAAAAGCTAGAAAACAAAAACTAGGTATAACTAGATAATCTCTTAAATAAGGATGATAACCTTTACGTGAAATAAGCTTGATTTCATGTAAAGGTTTTTTACATTTTTATGAAAATATAATATACAACGTCATTGGAAGTGGAGTATTATTATTTAAAATGATAATATGAAATTATAACTAATGATAATTTTTAGTGATTACCATAGAAATATTTATTTTTTAATAGTTTATTAATACGGAAATCATTTTCATTCATTATAGTTACTTTACAAATTTTACAACAACTATTTAATAAATAAATATAGCTTTATTTTTTGAGTTAGTATAAAATTTTATTATCTAATTAGTTAGAATATTCAAACTTTAAAAGGGGAGTGCCTTTTTTGAAAAATATAAAAAAATTATTAGTAGCTAATCGTGGCGAAATTGCAATTAGAATTTTTAGGGCAGCAACAGAATTAAATATTAAAACAGTGGCAATATACTCAAATGAAGATAAAAACGCTTTGCATAGATATAAAGCAGACGAATCTTATTTAGTAGGAAAGGATTTGGGACCAGCCGAAAGTTATCTAAACATTGAACGTATTATAGATGTGGCTAAACGAGCTGGTGTAGATGCCATTCATCCTGGTTATGGTTTTTTAAGTGAAAATAAACAATTTGCACAACGTTGTGATGAAGAAGGAATTAAATTCATTGGTCCGCATATAGAACATTTAGATATGTTTGGAGATAAAGTCAAAGCTAGAACAACTGCAATAAATGCTAATTTGCCTGTTATTCCCGGTACAGATGGACCGATTGAAAACTTTGAAGCAGCAAAAGCATTTGCTCAAGAAGCTGGCTTTCCTTTAATGATTAAAGCCACGAGTGGTGGTGGCGGTAAAGGGATGCGTATCGTACATGAAGAAGGAGAATTAGAAGATGCATTCCATCGAGCTAAATCTGAAGCCGAAAAGTCATTTGGTAATAGTGAAGTATATATTGAAAGATACATAGATAATCCCAAACATATTGAAGTACAAATTATTGGGGATGAATATGGTAATATTGTTCATTTATATGAACGTGATTGTTCGGTGCAACGTCGTCATCAAAAGGTAGTGGAAGTAGCTCCTTCAGTTGGCTTATCAAAAGAATTACGAGAACGAATTTGTAATGCAGCATTACAATTAATGAATAATATCAAATATGTTAACGCAGGTACGGTAGAATTCTTAGTATCAGGGGATGAGTTCTTCTTTATTGAAGTTAATCCTCGAGTTCAAGTAGAACATACAATAACTGAAATGATTACTGGTATAGATATTGTTAAAACTCAAATTTTAGTTGCTGATGGTGCTAACTTATTTGATGAACGCGTTTCTATGCCACAACAAGAAGAAATTCAAACATTAGGTTATGCAATTCAATGTCGTATAACAACAGAAGATCCATCTAATGACTTTATGCCAGATTCAGGTACTATTATCGCTTATCGATCTAGTGGTGGTTTTGGGGTACGTTTAGATGCTGGTGACGGTTTCCAAGGTGCAGAAATATCTCCTTATTATGATTCACTATTGGTTAAGTTATCAACACATGCGGTTACATTTAAACAAGCTGAAGAAAAGATGGAACGCTCTCTTCGTGAAATGCGTATACGTGGTGTGAAAACTAACATTCCGTTTCTAATTAACGTGATGCGTAATGATCAATTCCGCAGTGGGGATTATACGACTAAATTTATAGAAGAAACACCCGAATTATTTAATATTGCACCGACTCTAGATCGTGGTACTAAAACGTTAGAATATATCGGTAATGTAACGATTAACGGTTTCCCTAATGTTGAAAAAAGACTCAAACCTGATTATGAATCGACAGCTATACCACAAGTGCCACATAGTAAAATTAATACGTTGAATGGAACGAAACAGCTGCTAGATAGTAAAGGACCTAAAGCAGTAGCTAATTGGGTACGAGAGCAAAGCGACGTATTGGTCACTGATACTACTTTTCGTGATGCACACCAATCACTCTTAGCAACTCGCGTTCGTACTAAGGATATGATGAATATTGCTTCTAAAACTGCTGAAGTGTTTAAAGATAGTTTCTCTTTAGAAATGTGGGGAGGCGCAACATTTGATGTCGCTTACAACTTTTTAAAAGAAAATCCATGGGAACGACTAGAAAGATTACGTAAAGCAATTCCCAATACTTTATTCCAAATGTTATTACGTGCTTCAAATGCAGTTGGCTATAAAAATTATGCTGATAATGTGATTGAAAAATTCGTAAAAGAAAGTGCGAATGCAGGCGTAGATGTCTTTAGAATTTTCGACTCACTTAACTGGGTAGATCAAATGAAAGTTGCAAATGAAGCGGTTCAAAATGCAGGTAAGATTTCTGAAGGTGCAATCTGTTATACCGGTGATATATTAAATCCTGAACGTTCAAATGTATTTACACTTGAATACTATGTGAAATTAGCAAAAGAACTTGAACGTGAAGGGTTCCATATCTTAGCAATTAAAGACATGGCAGGATTGTTAAAACCTAAAGCAGCATATGAACTTATAGGAGAATTAAAATCTGCAATAAATTTACCGATACATTTACACACACACGATACAAGTGGAAATGGTCTACTTATCTATAAAGAAGCGATAGATGCAGGTGTAGATATCATTGATACAGCTGTTGCATCAATGAGTGGTTTAACAAGTCAACCTAGCGCCAATTCGTTGTATTATGGATTAAATGGTTTTAATCGAAATCTAAGAGCAGATATTGAAGGATTAGAAGAACTCAGTCACTATTGGAGTATTGTACGTCCATACTACAGTGACTTTGAAAGTGACATTAAGTCTCCTAATACCGAAATTTATGAACATGAAATGCCTGGTGGACAATATTCAAATTTAGGACAACAAGCAAAAAGTTTAGGTTTAGGTGAACGTTTCCACGAGGTCAAAGATATGTATCGTCGTGTTAATTTCTTATTTGGCGATATCGTAAAAGTAACACCATCATCTAAAGTTGTAGGTGATATGGCGCTTTATATGGTGCAAAATGACTTGGATGAGCAATCAGTCATCAAAGAAGGCCATAAGTTAGACTTCCCTGAATCGGTTGTATCTTATTTTAAAGGTGATATAGGTCAGCCAGTCAATGGCTTTAATAAGGAATTGCAAGATGTCATCCTCAAAGGTCAACAACCACTAACAGAACGTCCAGGTGAGTATTTAGATCCTGTGAATTTTGATGAAATTAGACAAGAACTTGAAGCAAAAGATTATGGTGAAGTGACTGAACAAGATGTAATCAGTTATGTATTATATCCAAAAGTATTTGATCAGTTTATGCAAACAAAACAACAATATGGTGACTTATCATTATTAGATACGCCAACGTTCTTCTTCGGTATGCGTAATGGTGAAACAGTCGAAATAGAGATTGATACTGGTAAACGATTAATTATTAAACTTGAAACAATTAGTGAGCCGGATGAAAATGGTTATCGAACAATTTATTATGTTATGAATGGTCAAGCACGTCGTATTTCTATAAAAGATGAAAATATTAAAACAAATACGAACTTGAAACCTAAAGTTGACAAATCAAATCCTAGTCATATTGGTGCTCAAATGCCTGGTTCGGTAACTGAAGTTAAAGTTACAGTTGGTGAAGAAGTAAAAGTAAACCAACCTTTATTAATTACAGAAGCGATGAAGATGGAGACAACGATTCAAGCACCATTCAATGGAACTATAAAACAAGTAACGGTTGTAAACGGCGATGCGATTGCAACAGGTGACTTACTTATTGAAATTGAAAAAGCAGATTAAAATCAAAATATATTTTAAAAATGAGCTAATTAATAAATATTTATAAACGTCATCGTTAATAAAATTTTAAAATAAAAAGGAGGTGTGAATGAACCATTCACATCTCCTTTTATACTAATAGGTTATTTAATTTTTTCACTTCTAATGGTACGTAGCATTAACATAATAAAGTAAGCTATCATACCGAATAATATTGTGATAAATAAAGCGTGTAAAAGTGCAATGAATAAATTTACATTAGTCATTACAGATAGTGCACCAGTAATTACTTGTAAGATGATAAGGATAAATGCAGTTGTATACCCATATCGAATTGTTCTATTCTCAGAGTAATTTTTAACTGCATGAATAAACGTTATCATTATCCAGAAGAACGTTATAAATGCCATACCACGATGCGCAAATTGTACCCAATCTTGCTCTGTATGTGGAATGATGTCATGGAAAGGTAAAGGCCAGCCACCATATGCTAAACTTGCTTTTGCATGTCTAACTAAAGCACCAGTATATATTGTTAAATACACAATACCTGTCATCATCCATGTTAATCTTCTTAATGGCTTTCTGATATATAGTTCATCAGCTTCATATTTTTTATCGACTTCAAAAATGATAAGCATTAAAACAAACACTGAAGAGAAACTGATTAAAGATATGCCAAAGTGCAGTGCTAATACGTATGAATTTTGTTGCCAAATGACAGCTGCTGCACCAATCAATGCTTGAACTAGTAAAAATGCAATACTAATTATTGCTAATGGCTTTACCTCTCTAATATAGCCAATATGTTTCCATGCTGTAATAGCTAACCACAGTACAACGATTAATGATAAACCAGAGATGGCACGATGACTTAATTCGATAATTGTATCGATAGGTAAATTTTGAGGGAGTAATGCACCGTGACATAAAGGCCAAGAAGATCCACATCCATCTTCCGAGCCAGTCTTAGTAACTAATGCACCACCAAGTTGTACAAATGCCATTATGATAGTTGCTAATACAGATAACCACTTAAGGTTTCGTTTGTTAAACAATATTATACACCCCATCATTAATCAAGAGTATTTTGACAGTGTAGATAAATTAGTACTGAATGCTCTTAATTAATGTCTATTTTTATTACAATTTTATTATTAAAATAATTATACAACAATAGGAACTAACAAAAAATTAATGAAGTAGAATGTCGTTAAAGTGTCACAATTAAATTTGATATAAACTAGTCAATTTTTAGTAATTGCTATATCATAGTATTATATGAAAATTTTAAGGAGGGGGATCATGAGCAAAGAGCAAACTTTGACACAACCATCGAGCCGTGTATCGTTTAAAGAGTTACAACAAATTATTAAGATGGGTTTAGTTCAAGGTAACTTAATTCCTGCATTTGCAGGTGCTTGGTTAGCTGTTGTGATGAGCAATCATTCCTTCCTATCGTCAATACCTCAAATTCTATTAATGTTGATTGGATCAACATTAATTATGGGTGGCGCTTGTGCATTAAATAATTATTATGATCAAGATATTGACAGAATAATGCCAAGTAAGCAAAATAGACCGACAGTTAATGATAGAATTTCAGATAAAAATTTATTAATTTTAAGTTTTGGTATGATGTTAGTAGGAGAAGCTTGTTTATTCTTATTAAATGTACCATCAGGTGTATTAGGACTCATCGGCATTGTGGGTTATGTGTCTTATTATTCAATTTGGTCTAAAAGACATACAACTTGGAACACAGTAGTAGGGAGTTTTCCGGGTGCAGTACCACCATTAATTGGTTGGGTTGCTATTGATGGAAATATAAGTCTTATTGCAATTGTATTATTTTTAGTTGTTTTTTGTTGGCAACCAATTCATTTCTATGCTCTAGCAATTAAACGAAGTGATGAATATTCATTAGCAAATATACCTATGTTACCATCTGTTAAAGGATTTAAACGTACTAGAATAAGTATGTTTATATGGTTAGTCTTTTTACTTCCGCTACCATTTCTTTTATCAAGTCTAGGGGCAACATTTGTAGTATTAGCGACATTGCTTAATTTAGGTTGGCTTTATGTTGGTTTAACTTCTTTTAAGAAAGCGACAGATCAAACTAAATGGGCAACAAAAATGTTTATTTACTCCCTAAATTATTTAGTAGTATTTTTCGTTTTAGTTGTTGTTATCTCACTGATAAAAATGATTTAAAATATACAAATTTAATAAGGATGAAATATATGAATTTACCAATTCTACCGACGATTAGTACAAGTTGTATTGTGATTAGTGCTATCTTTGTTGCCATTGGATGGTGGCAAATCTGGCATAGAGATATAGATAAGCACAAGAAAACAATGTTATGGGCAGCAATCTTTGCATTAACTTTCTTTATTATCTATGCATCAAGAACTATATTTATAGGTAATACAGATTTCGGGGGACCAGACTCAGTTAGAACGTATTATAAAATTTTCTTAATTTTCCACATTAATTTAGCTACAATTGGTGGCGTTCTAGGGCTAATTCAAATTATTACAGCATATAAAGATAAATTTAAATGGCATAGAAAAGCAGGTCCAATTGCATCAGTTATATGGTTCTTTACAGCTATCACTGGTGTAGCAGTTTACTTACTTTTATATGTATTTTACCCAGGTGGAGAAACGACTTCGCTAATTAAAGCAACATTGGGATTATAATCGAATTTAGTGTAACAACTTAAATACAAATTGATTGAGACTAAGACATCATTGTCTTAGTCTTTTTTGTAACATCAATATCAATTTATTTGTAAAAGGATGACTTGGTAAAAGTAGTCTTGCTAAGTAGTATGTCTTGATTAGTAAAATAGTTATTTTGTACAATAGATATAATTCAAAACAGGTGGGTGAAAGATGGCAAAATTAATAATTAAAGTTTTAGGTGTAATATTTTTAATATTATTTCTTATATATTTATTTTACTCACCTAGACTTAAATTTGATGTATTAGAAAATCCAAATAAAACTGTTTCAACTAATCATTCAGAACAAACGCCTAAGACACGTAACACTAGTGAAAATCCATCACCAAAAGAGGGCGTAGGTACTTGGATTAGTAAAGATATAGATGATTTAACTGATAAATTCGGTCAAGCAAGTCGTACATATCCATTTAAAGGGCACTATATGAATTACGTATTTAAAAAAGATGAACAATATTACATTGTTTCAACTAAAGAGAATAAAATAAAATCAGTTTATGTAACGGGAAGTAAAGCTAATGTTTCCCCTTTAAAAATTAATGAGAGTGCATCACATATTTTTGAAAATACAAGTATTAACCCGGATCCTTCTATTAAAGTGAATGGTCAAAGTTATAATTTCGAATTATCTGATGAAGATATAAAAACACAAACATTGATTAAATATGGAAATGTTTATGCACAAGTTTACATGGATCAGCAATCGAATCAAATTATGGGGATTCGCTTTCTTGATAAAGAGGCACTAGCATTTCTTAAGCCATATCCTTTAGCTAATGAATCTGATGATGACTATAATGAAGAAGATTTTGATAAAGCTAAGAAAGATAATCTTCCTTATGAACAAAATCCTAATCAATTAATGACGCTATATGAAATTACGAATGAGATGAGAAAGTTAAAAAATATTAAACCACTAAAAGTCAATTCAGATATAGCTCACATTGCATCAGTAAACTTATATGAGGCAACAGGTTCTAATGATGTTGAATTTACTGAGGATGCTTTGAAAAGCCAATTAAGCAACGAAAACATTTCATTCATTTCTACAAGCCAAAATGTCGGATATGATTTTGATGATGTACCGACACTAATTCACAGTTGGATGAATTCTGATATGCACCGTTCTAGAATGTTGAATACTAAATATGAGGAAATGGGTGGAGAAGTTATGAAAGATTATTATTCACTTATTTTTCTAGAAAAATAATCTATTAATGGAAGGGGGAACCATACATTGTATACAGAAGAAACAATGTCAATTCTTGATGATATAGAAGGACTATCGGATATGATTGTTCAATCTGAACTTTATCATGATTTTCGCGCAGCACAAGAGATACTAAACAATGATGATGAAGCACATCTTATGTATCAGGCTTTTTTGAAATCTAAAGTTGTTTATGATGAAGTTATGCGTTTTGGCAAATATCATCCTGATTATCAAAAGGTTATGTTAGAAACAAGAAGACGTAAAAGAGCTTATGAAATGTTACCAGTCGTCATGGATTACAAATCTAAAGAGGTAGCTCTACAAAATCTAATTGATGAAGTAGTAAGTAAAATAGCATTTTCAGTTTCGGAAAATGTCAAAATTGAAGCGGGAAATCCATTCTTTAAAACAGGTCATGATGGATGTGCGACAGGTGGTACTTGTAATTGTAGTTTGTCATAAAATAAGGAGAAAGAAATCATATTGCATTTGATTTCTTTCTCCTTTTACTTTATAGTGCGTTTATTTCTCAATGTTGAGACTTAATTTGAATTGTTTACCTAAATCTGGGCGATCTGTTACTAATGTATGAACACCTTTATGATATAAATCGGTCATTAGGTCAATGCTATTAATTCCGTAAAATCCAGGCACTATATTTAATAAGTTTAACCATTGTATAAAACGTTTAGAAGTCAATGGAATACCTTTAAATTGGGTAGGCATTTGAAATGTATCAGCAACGGGTTGATACTTATTTCCTAATCCTAAATTAAATTTGATAAATCCTTCTGCAACTTCTTTTTGACTTGCTCCAATAGCAACTTGTCCTTTACTTATTTCTCTAAAGCGATCATTTTGTTCTTTGTAAAAGCTAGTTACTAATACGCGATTTTGTGCCTGATTATTAATAATATCTTCATACATTTTTGTTGGCGCAACTGTTCCTTCATAACTATCTGGTGCATCTTTTAAATCAACATTAATATACATATTAGGATACATTTTTAAAAGCTCATCAAAAGTTAATATTTTTGCTTCATCATGACCACGATATGGAAATTGGCCATTAATATCTTTAAAGTGATAACCAGCATCTAAACGCTTTAATTCTGAAATTCTATGATCACTTACCTTACCTGAACCATTTGTAGTACGATCTACAGTAGCATCGTGAAAGACAATTAGTTTTTCATCTTTAGTAAGTCGAACATCAGTTTCAAAACCATCTAAGTTGTAAGCGACGGCATTATCGAATGCCAATTGGGTTTGCTCAGGTCTGACTGTCATGCCGCCTCTATGTGCAAAAATGTATGGTGCCTTACCATTAAAGAATTTAGGGATTTCTTTAGTTTTATTTACCTTATTACCTTTATTTATAATAAATAAACTACCCAAAAAACTAACGCTCGCTAAGCTCAAATTAAGAACCCATCGTTTTTTGATCGTCATTTATATTGCCTCCTTGTTATTATTGAATTAAGCGTACCAAACTTCACACCAACGAAAAAGTAAATAGCTGTTTGATGCACAGGGATACAGTTCATGGGATTAAAGGATTTTATAATATAAATAGTCGTGGTATAGTTATTATGCATAATAAATGGAGTGTGTATAGTATGGAATTAATTCCAAGAGTGAGTTTAATTGTTTATTTAAAACATATTAAGCATGAGCGTCAAATTAGAAAGTATGGACATATTATTTATACGAATAAGCAACGTAAATATGTTGTATTGTATGTTAATGAAAATGACGCAGATGCAATTGTTCATAAATTAATGAAACTAAAATACGTTGTGGATATAGACGGATCACCTTATAAATATTTGAAAAAAACTTATGAAAAAGAAAAACATGAAATTCTATAATTTTATTGCATGGGTGGAATCCAATTTTGTAGTCGTAATACACTTATCAAATACTTAAAGTATTGGTCTAACGTGTGGAACGCTTCTGATGGTTGTACATCTATACCGAATATAGGTACATTATATTGATTTGCTTGATTATTAATGAGTTCAAATTTTTTATTACTGTCAGGATATGGATATTTAAGCGCATCAAGCATGATGTACATAGCTTGGAAATGATTACCTGAAGTTGGATTCATAATCATTGCAACTGATGAAAGTTGTTTTGAAGATTGTGGTGTATGAAAGTATACAATTTTATTTATCCGGAGATGGTTGTATTCTATTAAGGTATTAAATTCAAATAGGTCTGTTAATCCTTCTCCCAATACGATAAATGACTGTTTCATAATATAATCCTTCTCCTTTTTACAACAAATTATAATAAATAACCTAGAGAAATGGAAGTGTAAGTCAAGATGAGAGTTATTGCTGGAAAACATAAAAGTAAAGCCTTAGAAAGTTTAGAAGGTCGTAATACACGTCCAACTATGGATAAAGTGAAAGAAGGTATATTTAATAGCTTACAAGAAGTACATGGTTTAGGTTTAGACTTATTCGCTGGAAGTGGCGCATTAGGTATTGAAGCATTATCTCGTGGTATGGAAAAAGTCATATTTGTAGATCAAAATTTTAAAGCTGTTAAAGTGATACAAGCTAATTTAAATCAATTAGACCTACGTGATCAATCTGAAGTTTATAAAAATAATGCTGATCGTGCATTGAAAGCTTTAAAAAAGAGAGAGATTCAATTTGACTATATTTTTCTTGACCCTCCATATAATAAAGGTTTGATTGATAAAGCTTTAGAGCAAATTGCAGAGTTTAATTTATTGAAAGAAAATGGTATCATCATTTGTGAGTTTAGCAATCATGAGCAAATCAACACAAATGGATTTAAAGTGATTAAACAATATCACTATGGTCTTACTGATACTTTGTTACTAGAAAAAGGAGAACAAAATGGCTAAAACGAAGGCGGTCATTCCTGGTAGTTTTGATCCTATTACATATGGACACATCGATATCATCGAAAGAAGTGCAGGGCGCTTTGATGAATTACATATTTGTGTGTTAAAGAATAGTAATAAAACTGGAACGTTTAATATTGACGAGCGAATGACATTAATTGAAGAATCTGTAAAACATTTATCAAATGTTGAAGTACATAATTATAACGGTTTGTTAGTAGATTTTTGTGACAAAATTGGTGCTCAAACAATCATTAGAGGGTTGAGAGCAGTCAGTGATTTTGAGTATGAATTGAGACTAACATCAATGAATAAAAAACTAAATAATAATGTAGAAACGATGTATATGATGACTAGTACAAACTATTCTTTTATTAGTTCGAGCGTCGTAAAAGAAGTGGCGCAATATAAAGCTGATATATCAGATTTTGTACCTCCAAATGTTGAGAAAGCATTAAAAGAAAAATTTAAAAAGTAATAGATGAGGTTAAAATAATTCCATTCAAAACTGTACGAGGCAAATTTAATTTGTATAGGTCTACATTTATTCCGCATTAGCCGACTAGGACTGAGAAAGAGCTTTAAATTAAGCATTTCTCAGTCCTAGTTCTTTTTATTAATTATTACAGGTGTATTAAAATCATTAGCTCTTTGACCAGATATTAAATTATAAATATGAGTTGCTTTAATTTCATTTTTAAATAAAGAGGCAGTTTCCTTGTTAATATTTGTAACAAAATAGCGATTAGGGAATTGTTTTTTTAAGTACTTTAAATACTGTTGCCCTCTTTGATTCATGCCTAGAATTCGCACTCCCCAAATTTCATCATCAAAATCACTTTTGTTAATGTTTAGTAATATTTGCATCAGAACGCGCTGTATATGCGTGTATGTGAAACGTTTAGTTTTAATTAAAGACATAAACGTGTCGAAATCTTGCGCATTTTGAATGTTTGATTTGAGACGATGTTCAAAGCCCTCAGACATGGTATAAATGTGTGATAATTCTTCAGAGGAGCGACTTAAAATATTATATTTAATAAAATTAAACGTTTGCTTCTTCAAAAGGTGTGGCGTTTCATATAAATGCTTTATATCTGTTGGTACGACATCTTTCCAGGTGTTTTCTTTATTTAATAAAGCGTGTCTAATAGCTGAGCCACTTGCGAAACTGTCATGTTTAATCTCTTGATCGTGATGTGCGGTAGATTGACGTTGAATAGCGATTCTTCTTATAGTTGGAGCTATATTGCTAATGGCTTTTATGTATGCTACACCTAATATATTGTTAGGAGAGCGTAACACTTGTTGATCATCAATTAGGTCATGTACAATTTTGGCGTAACTGTTCCCTTGTTTAATTAAGTCTTGAAAATATGACGATTGTTCAAGCGAGTTAATATTAGATGCTACGTTTTCAAGACGTGAAATGTCATTGATTTCACTGCCAAATGCAATAGTATCAATATCTAAATAGTGAGCTACTTTAATTGCAAAAGTTGCAAAATAATCACTCGATGACAGACTAGCAATCGCTGGAAGTTCAACAACTAAATCAACGCCTGACAAAGCCATCTTTGTTCTCAAGAATTTATTATAAATTGCTGGCTCGCCACGCATGACGAAATTGCCACTCATAATTGCAATACTTATCTCCGCGTCGGACTGTAACTTAGATTGTTGAGCGTGATATAAGTGGCCATTATGAAATGGATTATATTCTGTGATTAGTCCAACACTTTTCATTTGCAATTCATCCTTTCGATATTCATTATTAGTATTGTAACAGATAAAAGTATGTTAAGAAAAAATCTTGACAACTTATACTTGTAAAGTTAAAATAAATTTTGTGTTTGTTAGAGGTGAAGCCATATGAAATGGTCAATAACGCAATTAAGAAAATATCAAGGTAAGCCATTTGAATTCAATCAAACGGCAAATTTTGAACATTTAATAGAACCTTTAGGCTTGATTGATTTATCAGACATCAATGTTGAAGGTGAATTAACCGTTAAAGCCAATGAAGTTATTGCAGATATTCATTTAACTGGAACATATACAATGCCTTGTGCACGTACGCTTGTACCTGTAGAAGTTCCTTTAGATGTAAGAACATCTGAAATATTTGATTTGGAAGGTTATGACAGTTATACCGATGAAGAAGTAGAAGAGGATGAACACTATCATCTAGCTACTGATGGTATGATTAATATTCGAGACATTGCTGAAGAATTGGTAATCATTGAGAAACCGATGAGAGCTTTCTCTGAGAATAGCGATCAGATGCTTACAGAAGGTAATGGTTGGGAAGTTATTGACGAAGATCAAATGATTGAACTTGAAAAAGAAAAAGACAATGATGATTCCCAAACGCAACAAGTTGATCCTAGGCTTCAAAAATTACAACAATTATACGATAAAGAGTAATAGCAGGTTGTTTTAAATTATTGTATAATGATTTAATGACCTAACACTTAAGATATGTGTTTAATATTAAGGAGGATATATCATGGCAGTACCAAAAAGAAGAACGTCTAAAACTAGAAAAAACAAACGTCGTACTCACTTCAAAATTTCAGTACCTGGTATGACTGAATGCCCAAGTTGTGGGGAATACAAATTATCTCACCGCGTATGTAAAAACTGTGGTTCATACAACGGTGAAGAAGTCGTTTCTAAATAATCGACTTAATGATTTTAGTGAAGCATGGACAATTTAATTTTGTTCGATGCTTCTTTTTTTATCAATAATCAAATTTTATAATAATCGACGATAAAAATGGTTATACATATAATGTTTAAGTTTCCATTATGATCGATTTAGTTATGTTAATATAAATTAGTAAACACCATCAATAATAGCTACTATAAAATGGAGAACTATATGGAACAAATTACGTCAGCACAAAACAGTAAGATAAAAAATGCGAATAAATTAAAGAAAAAGCGAGATCGTGATAAAACTGGACAAGCATTGATTGAAGGTATTCATTTAATCGAAGAAGCTTACCAAAGCGGCATTGTCATTAAGCAACTATTTGTAATTGAACCAAATAGAACAGATGAAGCGCTTAAGGATTATGCTGAAGAGACATTTGAAATTAATATGAAAGTTGCAGAATCATTATCAGGTACGATAACACCTCAAGGTTTTTTTGCTGTAATTGAAAAGCCTAAATATGATGTTACGCAAGCCAAACAAGTATTATTAATCGATCGCATTCAAGATCCGGGTAATCTAGGCACATTAATTCGTACTTCTGATGCAGCGGGAATAGATTTGATTGTAATGGAAAAAGGTACAGCCGATCCATATCAAGACAAGGTTTTACGAGCAAGTCAAGGTAGTGTATTTCATATTCCGGTTATTAACGCAGATTTGAAAACATTTATCGCTGATTTTAATGGACCAGTTTATGGTACTGCGCTTGAGAATGCGCAACCATATAAGGAGGTAGCATCTCAAGATATATTTGCCTTATTACTAGGTAATGAAGGTGAAGGTGTGAACAATGCATTATTAAATGAAACATCACAAAATTTAACAATACCAATTTACGGCAAGGCGGAAAGCTTAAATGTAGCTATTGCTGGAAGTATTTTACTTTATCATTTGAAAGGTTGACCTTGAGAAATAAAATCGGCTATACTTAGATGTACACAATAATCAATGTAAATTAATAACTTAAGTTATAAAAATTGAAAATATAACCGATAAAAAGACCTTAACTGATATAAAGTGTTGTACAGGGAGAGTAAACGTGACTGCAATTTACTCCAACATGTATTAGTTTCTTTCATCTTTTTGGTTACTTAAAGAAATTTAGGTCGGAGTACGTCTTCGTTACCAACGATTACAAGTGTATGCATATGCATAAATTTGGGTGGTACCACGGAAAGACTTTCGTCCCAGTTTTGGGATGGAAGTCTTTTTTTATGAAAAAATGTTAACAATAAATAGTGAATATAATGTGAGAGGTGTAAGTCAATGACTCAAAACGATTCAATGGCAGAATTAAAACAACAAGCACTTGTTGATATTAATGAAGCTCAAAATGAACGCGAATTACAAGATGTTAAAGTTAAATACTTAGGTAAAAAAGGCTCAGTAAGTGGATTAATGAAAAATATGAAAGATTTACCTAATGAAGAAAAGCCAGCATATGGTCAAAAAGTAAATGAATTACGTCAAACAATTCAAAAAGAATTAGATGAGAAGCAAGAATTGTTAATAAATGAAAAATTAAATCAACAATTAGCAGAAGAAACAATCGATGTAACATTGCCAAGTCGACAAATTAGTATAGGTTCTAAACATCCTTTAACACGAACAGTTGAAGAAATTGAAGATTTATTCTTAGGTCTAGGTTACGAAATTGTTGATGGCTATGAAGTAGAACAAGATTATTATAACTTTGAAGCTTTAAATTTACCTAAATCCCATCCGGCACGTGATATGCAAGATAGTTTTTATATTACTGATGAAATCTTAATGCGTACACACACATCTCCAGTACAAGCACGCACAATGGAAAAACGCAATGGACAAGGACCAGTTAAAATTATTTGTCCTGGTAAAGTTTATCGCCGTGATTCAGATGATGCGACACATAGTCACCAGTTCACACAAATTGAAGGACTAGTTGTTGATAAAAACATTAAAATGAGTGATTTAAAAGGAACATTAGAATTAGTGGCGAAAAAATTATTCGGTGCAGACCGTGAAATTCGATTACGTCCTAGTTATTTCCCGTTCACTGAACCTTCTGTAGAAGTGGACGTATCATGTTTCAAATGTAAAGGTAAAGGCTGTAACGTATGTAAACATACAGGATGGATTGAAATTTTAGGTGCGGGTATGGTACACCCGAATGTACTTGAAATGGCTGGATTCGATTCAAATGAGTATTCTGGTTTCGCATTTGGTATGGGTCCTGACCGTATCGCGATGTTGAAATATGGTATTGAAGATATTCGTCATTTCTATACAAATGATGTTCGATTCCTTGAACAATTTAAAGCTGTTGAAGATAGAGGTGAAGCATAATGTTGATTTCTAATGAATGGTTAAAAGATTACGTAGATGCAGGGGTTAATGTTGAAGATTTAGCAGAACGTATTACCCGTACAGGTATTGAAGTAGATGACATGATAGATTATACAAAAGATATTAAAAATCTAGTGGTCGGCTATATTCAATCAAAAGAAAAGCATCCTGATGCAGATAAATTAAATATTTGCCAAGTAGACATTGGTGAGGAAGAACCTGTTCAAATCGTTTGCGGTGCACCCAATGTAGATGCTGGTCAACACGTCATTGTTGCGAAAGTTGGTGGTCGCTTACCAGGAGGCATTAAAATTAAACGTGCTAAATTACGTGGTGAGCGTTCAGAAGGTATGATTTGTTCATTACAAGAAATTGGTATTTCAAGTAATGTGGTACCTAAAGCATATGAAAATGGTATTTTTGTCTTTCCGACAGAAGTTGAGCCAGGAACGGATGCATTAACAGCACTATATTTAAATGATCAAGTGATGGAATTTGATTTAACACCTAACCGTGCCGATGCATTAAGTATGGTAGGTACAGCTTATGAAGTAGCTGCGTTGTATCAAACTGAAATGACGAAACCAACTACTAAAAGTAATGAAATTTCAGAATCTGCAACAAATGAATTATCAGTAACAATCAATAATCCTGAAAAAGTCCCTTATTATAGTGCGCGTGTTGTTAAAAACGTAAGTATAGAACCATCTCCAATTTGGATGCAAGCACGTTTAATAAAAGCAGGTATACGACCAATTAATAATGTTGTAGATATTTCAAACTATGTTTTATTAGAATATGGTCAACCGTTACACATGTTTGATCAAGATCATATCGGCTCTAAAGACATTGTTGTACGACAAGCGAAAGATGAAGAGACAATGACTACATTAGACAATAATGAGCGCAAGCTAGTAGATACTGATATCGTTATTTCTAATGGTAAAAAACCTATTGCATTAGCTGGCGTAATGGGTGGCGACTTTTCAGAAGTAACTGAACAAACTACCAACGTAGTAATAGAAGGTGCAATATTCGACCCAGTATCAATTCGTCACACTTCACGTCGTTTAAACTTACGTAGTGAAGCCTCTAGTCGTTTTGAAAAAGGTATCGCAACAGAATTTGTTGACGAAGCGGTTGACAGAGCATGTTACTTATTACAAGAGTTAGCTTCTGGTGAAGTACTACAAGATAGAGTATCTTCAGGAGATTTAGGATCATTTGTGACACCAATCGATATTACAGCTGAAAAGGTAAATAAAACAATTGGTTTTAATTTGTCTAATGACGAAATTCAAGCTATCTTTAGACAATTAGGTTTCGAAACAACATTAAAAGGCGAAACATTAACGGTCAATGTGCCTTCACGTCGTAAAGATATTACTATTAAAGAAGACTTAATTGAAGAAGTCGCACGTATTTATGGTTACGATGAAATCCCTTCAACATTACCAGTATTTGGCGAAGTAACAAGTGGGGAATTAACGGATCGTCAACATAAAACACGTACCGTTAAAGAAACGCTAGAAGGTGCTGGATTGAACCAAGCAATCACATATTCATTAGTTTCTAAAGATCATGCTAAGGACTTCGCACTTCAAGAACGTTCAACAATCAGTTTATTAATGCCTATGAGCGAAGCACATGCTACTTTACGTCAGAGCTTATTACCACATTTAATTGAAGCAACTGCATATAATGTAGCTCGTAAAAATAAAGATGTTAGATTATATGAAGTTGGTCGTGTATTCTTTGGCAATGGTGAAGGCGAACTTCCAGATGAAGTTGAATATTTAAGTGGTATTTTAACTGGAGAATATGTTGTTAATGCTTGGCAAGGTAAAAAGGAAGAAATTGACTTCTTTATCGCTAAAGGTGTTGTAGACCGAGTTGCGGAAAAATTAAATTTAGAATTTAGTTATAAAGCTGGAAAAATTGAAGGTTTACATCCAGGACGTACAGCGATTGTATCTTTAGAAGGACAAGACATTGGTTTCATTGGTGAATTACACCCACAAGTTGCAGCAGATAATGATTTAAAACGCACGTATGTGTTTGAATTAAATTATGATGCAATGATGCAAGTAGCGGTTGGATATATTAATTATAAACAAATTCCTAAATTCCCTGGTGTGACAAGAGATATTGCATTAGAAGTTAATCATGATGTACCTTCTTCTGAATTGAAACAAATTATTCATAATAATGGTGAAGACATCTTACAAAGTACATTAGTATTTGATGTTTATGAAGGTGAACATTTAGAAAAAGGCAAAAAATCAGTAGCAATCCGATTAAATTATTTAGACACAGAAGACACTTTAACTGATGAACGCGTATCTAAAATTCATGATAAGATTTTGGAAGCATTACAAGCTCAAGGTGCTACAATTAGATAATGAAGTAAAAGAGACGAATTCTGTATTAATGGAATTCGTCTCTTTATAAATTTATTTATATTTTTTAGTCACTAAATTTTGGGCTTTTTCTCGATTTTTAAAATGTTTTTTTGAGATCATATCTAACGTTTCTATTCCATGTTTATCAATAATTTGAGCAGCTATCAAATCTACTTTATTGCTAGCACCTTTAGGGATAACTTGTTTCATTTTATGTGATATATGATCCATATGTTTAACAAAGGCGTATCTTGAAATAATACTAGCAGCTGCGATTGCTAATGATTTAGATTCACCTTTCGTTTCAAATTTAGTTTTTTCTGGGTAGGGTAGTGAACTTAAAGCATAGCGTTGATAAACACCACGTACTGCAAATTGATCAATAACGATATAATTTAACTCATTGCAATTAATTTTTTGGGTGACGTTTTTGATAGCTTCATTATGTAGTACAGCTTTCATTTTAACTTGGGACCAACCAATAGCCTGTCTATCGTTATATTTTGGATTATCAAGCGTTAAAAGTGAATGAGGAATAAATGTAATCAATTGTTCAGCAAGTTCGATTATTTTTTGATCATTTAATTTTTTTGAATCATCCACACCAAGTGTTTTTAAAATTTTAACATTCTCCTTAGAAACATAAGCAGCACAAACAGTTAGAGGGCCGAAGTAGTCACCACTTCCTGCTTCATCACTTCCTATACAATTATAATGATTATAAGCTAATGTTTCACCTGAAGATTGGTTAGAAGATGATGAATTCTTGGAAGTAGTGGTATGATCTGGAAGTAATTGTTGGGCAACAGCTTCCGCATTTTTTCCTTGAAACATAACTTTGCCTGAATTATAAATATTTATCACAGATTGTTTGTATTTAGTTCTCGCTTTCATTCCTGGAGGTAATTGAGATGTTTCAAATGTAATTTGTTGTAAGAGATGTTGGATTTCTGATTCTGATAATTTATGAACGACATTTGCCATAGGCTAGTTGATCCTCACTTTTCAAAATATAATAAAACATAGATAAGCATAACATATTGAGGACGTTCATCAGAATAGTTATATAGTTCAAATTTACATTAATTAAAATGATTACGCGTTAGCTACTTACCAAACAACATATCCTAATGTATAATAAGTTGTGATATTCTACTACATAAATTGCGTAAAGTGCATACTAAATTGAAGTACAAGATGAGGTGGTTATTTACATGTAACCATTGATAGGCTTAAAGAATAAATAATGTCAGGAGTTATTGCTATGGGAGAATTTAGAAATCGAATCAATGTCACGATTAACGATCAGAATTATACTATCATTGGTGAAGACAGCCCCGAGCATATTCGTTACGTAGCACATTTAGTTGATGAAAAGTTAAAAGAAATGGGACGTAAATCAACAGGATTAGATACTACAAGAAAATCAATCCTAACAGCGGTTAATATTATGCATGAAAAGGTTAAATTAGAAGAAGAAAACCGCAAACTATTGCAAGAAATTCAACAATTAAAACAACGAGAAGAATAGATGATTATTGATTTTACGATAGCTATTATTATTGTGTATGGTCTTATTATAGGGTATAGAAGAGGGGGATGGTTGAATAGTTTACATTTATTTTCAACGATAGTCTCATTAGTTATAGCATATCAATTTTATTATCGAATTAGTTCGCAGTTAATTGTATTTATACCTTTTCCAAAGACAATTGCATATGATATGAAGTATGCATTTCATTTTAATGATTTGCAGCAACGCTTTGATACAATTA
Source organism: Staphylococcus sp. HMSC062A01 (assembly GCF_001836805.1). NCBI lineage: Bacteria > Bacillati > Bacillota > Bacilli > Caryophanales > Staphylococcaceae > Staphylococcus > Staphylococcus sp. HMSC062A01. The sequence continues at coordinate 14,198 of NZ_KV830618.1, read as the reverse complement.
TTGCATTTTTACTAATTGCCTCACTTTGTAAGTTGATTTTATATCTTATAATAATTACTTTTGATAATATAGTGACGTATCGAATGATTAACCAAATCAGTAGACTATTTGGTAGTTTAATAAGTGTAGTGATGGCAGTTGTTGCGATACAGTTATCAATCTATGTGTTAGCATTGTATCCAATTGAGTGGTTACAACACAATTTACAACATGCGTACATAGGCAAACTTATCTTGTTTCATACACCATTTTTCTCGTCTTATATTTTAAATTTATAAAACAAAACTGATATAAGGTCAGGACAAGGCTTCTTTGTTAAATGTCCTGGTCTTCTTTTTATGGAGTGATTAGAATGACAAAAAAAGATGTAATTCAATTATTAGAAAAAATTGCTATATATATGGAATTAAATGGGGAAAATACGTTTAAAGTATCTGCGTATAGAAAAGCAGCTCAAAGCTTAGAAATTGATGAACGACCACTTGATGATATTAAAGATGTTACTGAATTAAAAGGTATTGGTAAAGGTGTAGGGGAAGTCATTGATGAATATCGTAAAACAGGTGAATCAAGTTATTTAAAAGAATTACAACAACTTGTTCCAGAAGGCTTGATTCCATTAATGAAGATTCAAGGATTAGGTAGTAAAAAAATAGCTAAATTATATAAAGAACTTAATATTACAGATAAAGAAAGTTTACAATTGGCTTGTGAAAGTGGAAAAGTGAGCGAACTAAGTGGTTTTGCTAAAAAAACTGAACAAAATATACTTGAAGCAGTTAAAGCTTTAGGAGCAAAAAAAGATAGCTATCCAATAGACACTATGCGAGGTTTAAATCGTATCATAATCGATTATTTAGAAACAATTGATAGTATTGAGAGATACTCAGAAGCAGGAAGCTTCCGTCGTTATAAAGAAATGAGTAAAGATTTGGATTATATTATTAGTACGGAGCATCCAGACGAAGTACAACAACAACTTTTAAATATACCTAATAAAGTTAAAGATGTTGCTGTTGGCCAAACGAAAGTTTCATTAGAGTTGACGTACGATGATGAGACTATTGGCGTAGATTTTCGCCTTATTGAGCCAGTTGCGTTCTATCACACATTACAACATTTTACAGGTTCTAAAGATCATAACATTCGTATAAGACAAATGGCTAAAGCGCAAAATGAAAAAATAAGTGAATATGGAATTGAACAGCAAGATGGCACTTTACTTCAGTTACAGAGTGAGGAAGAGATTTATCAACATTTCGGTAGTGAATGGATTGCACCTGCCTTACGTGAAGACGGTAGCGAATTTGATAAAGATTTAAGTGAAATTATTACTTTGGATGATATTAACGGAGATATTCATATGCATACCACATATAGTGATGGTGCTTTTTCTATTAGAGATATGATTGAAGCAAATATAAAAAAAGGCTATCAATTCATGGTGATTACTGACCATTCACAAAGCCTTAAAGTCGCAAATGGGTTACAAGTTGAACGTTTATTACGTCAAAATGAAGAAATTAAGAAGCTAAATGAAGAATATGCAGAAATAGATATCTTTTCAGGCACAGAGATGGATATTCTTCCTGATGGCTCGTTAGATTATGATGATGATGTGTTATCACAACTTGACTATGTTATAGCTGCGATTCACCAAAGCTTTAATCAATCAGAAGAAGAGATTATGAAACGTTTGGAAAATGCATGTCGAAATCCATATGTACGACACATCGCTCATCCAACAGGACGTATTATCGGTCGTAGAGAAGGGTACAAACCGAATATCGATCGATTAATGAAGTTAGCAGAAGAAACAAATACAATAATGGAAATTAACGCAAATCCTAAGCGAATAGACTTAAATGCTGAAACAGTTAAAAAATATCCTAATGTAAAATTAACAATTAATACAGATGCTCATCATATTGATCATTTAGACTTTATGAAATATGGTGTAGCCACTGCTCAAAAAGGGTTTGTAAATAAAGATCGAGTAATTAACACAATGTCTCGTCAAGCATTTAAGGATTTTGTTGGAAATAATAAAAAGTTGAAGAAATAGAGGGATTGTATGAGACAAAAAACATTAGACGTCTTAGAATTTGATAAAATCAAGTCATTTGTAGCTTCGGAAACAATAAGTGACTTAGGGCGTGAAAAAGTGTCTAAGATGTCTCCAGCCACTGACTTTGAAACAGTAGAATTTCAAATGAATGAGACAGATGAAATTTCACAAATTTATAATAAACATCGTTTGCCAAGTTTAAGTGGTTTAGCCAAAATTTCACCATTGATTCATCGTGCAAATATAGGTGGCGTATTAAATGTTACAGAGCTAAATTTAGTTAAACGTTTAATTCAAGTTCAAAATCAATTTAAGACATTTTATAATCAATTATTAGAAGAAGATGAACAAGTTGTTAAGTATCCAATTTTGAATGATAAAATGAACCAATTACCAATTTTATCGGATCTTTTCCAAGAGATAAATGAAAAATGTGATACACACGATTTATATGATAGCGCAAGTTATGAATTGCAAGGTATACGAAGTAAAATTTCAAGTACAAACCAACGCATAAGACAAAATTTAGACCGTATCGTTAAAAGCCAATCCAATCAGAAAAAATTATCTGATGCTATTATAACGGTACGCAATGATCGTAATGTTATACCGGTTAAAGCTGAATATCGCCAAGATTTCAAAGGGATTGTTCACGATCAATCTGCCTCTGGACAAACGCTTTATATAGAACCATCATCGATTGTAGAAATGAATAATCAAATCAGTCGTTTACGAAATGATGAGGCAGTAGAACGTGAGCGAATTCTAACAGAATTAACAGGTATGGTTGCTGCCGAAGCAGATGGTTGCTTAATTGCTGAATCAGTCATGGGACAAATTGACTTTTTAACAGCTAAAGCACGATATGCACGCTCAATTAAAGGAACGAAACCTACGTTTTACAAAGATAGAACCGTTTATTTACCTAATGCATATCATCCACTATTAAATAAAGATACGGTTGTAGCTAATACAATTGAATTTGTTGATGATATTGAAACTGTCATAATTACAGGTCCAAATACGGGTGGTAAAACGGTTACATTAAAGACACTTGGATTAATTATTATTATGGCACAATCAGGATTGCTAATTCCGACATTAGATGGTAGTCAGTTAAGTGTCTTTGAAAATGTTTATTGTGATATAGGTGATGAGCAATCAATTGAACAATCACTATCCACTTTTTCTTCACATATGAAGAATATTGTGGAAATTTTGCAAGAGACAGATAAAAATAGTTTAGTTTTATTTGATGAATTAGGTGCAGGTACTGATCCAAGTGAAGGTGCAGCGTTGGCGATGAGTATCTTAGATCACGTTCGTGAAATAGGTTCATTAGTAATGGCTACAACACATTATCCAGAATTGAAAGCATATAGCTATAATCGTAAAGGTGTCATGAACGCTAGTGTTGAATTTGATGTTAATACGTTAAGTCCCACGTATAAATTGTTGATGGGTGTACCTGGTCGTTCTAATGCATTTGATATCTCCCGCAAATTAGGACTTAGCTTAGGTATTATTAATAAAGCTAAGACCATGATTGGGACAGATGAACAAGAAATTAATTCAATGATTGAATCTCTTGAAAAGAATTCAAAACGTGTTGATGAACAACGAATAGAGTTAGATAGACTTTTAAAAGAAGCCGAAATAACACATGACGATTTAGAGCAACAATACGAGCAGTATAAAAATTATGAGAAAAGATTGATGGATGAAGCTAAAGAAAAAGCAAATCAACGTGTTAAATCTGCTACTAAAGAAGCGGATTCAATCTTAAAAGAGTTAAGAACATTACGTGATCAAAAAGGTGCAGATGTCAAAGAACACGAACTTATTGATAAAAAGAAACAATTAGATGATCAATATGAAGAGAGATCAATAAAACAAGATGTACAAAAACAAAAATATGATGAAATACATGAAGGTGACGAGGTCAAAGTATTATCATATGGTCAAAAGGGCGAAGTATTAGAACTTGTAAATGAAGAAGAAGCAGTTGTTCAAATGGGTATTATTAAAATGAAATTACCTATTGAAGACCTTGAAAAAACTAAAAAGAAAAAAGAGAAACCAACTAAGATGGTAACTCGACAAAATCGTCAAACAATTAAAACTGAATTAGATTTACGAGGTTATCGTTATGAGGAAGCGGTTGGCGAATTAGATCAATATATTGACCAAGCTGTCTTGAGTAATTATGAGCAAGTTTATATTATTCATGGTAAAGGTACCGGTGCACTCCAAAAAGCCGTACAGAATCACTTGAAAAAACATAAAAGTGTTAAATCATATCGTGGTGGTATGCCAAGTGAAGGTGGTTTTGGTGTGACAGTAGCTGAACTTAAATAAGGCATAATAAAGTGTAAGCAGTGTTGTTGATTTTTTTAGAAAATAACGTACAATTAAGCCAGTGAAAATAAAAGGAAATGAGTGAGATTCGATAATTATTGACAGACAGTTAATAAGTGAGCAACTCCAATGCACGTACTACTAAAGTCTGTTATAATTTGCTCATCATTCAAAATTTAAGGAGGATTGGCATTTATGGCAATCGTAAAAGTAACGGATTCAAACTTTGATGAAAATATTCAATCAGGCGTTAAATTAGTTGATTTCTGGGCAACTTGGTGTGGACCTTGTAAAATGATCGCACCAGTTTTAGAAGAATTAGCTGGAGATTATGATGGAAAAGCTGATATTTTAAAATTAGATGTTGATGAAAATCCATCAACAGCAGCTAAATTTGAAGTAATGAGTATCCCAACTTTAATCGTATTTAAAGACGGTGAACCAGTTGATAAAGTAGTAGGTTTCCAACCTAAAGAAAACTTAGCTGAAGTATTAGATAAACATCTTTAAGAATAATTTGAACGTATATGAGACTGGGGCATTACATAGAATGTAATAGCTCCGTCTTTTTTATATGTAGTTAATTTTATGGGAAGGAGGATAAATGTTGTTAGACTACAAAGAGAAAATTAAAAATAAATTAAGTGTAGTTCCATTTGAACCGGGTTGTTACTTAATGAAAGATCGTAATGATCTAGTGATTTATGTCGGCAAAGCCAAGCGTTTAAGAAATAGATTACGTTCATACTTCACAGGTGCACATGATGCAAAAACTACTCGGTTGGTAGGAGAAATCCAAAATTTTGAATTTATAGTAACTTCAAGTGAAACTGAATCCTTGCTTTTAGAATTAAATTTAATTAAACAGTATCAGCCTCGCTACAATATTCTATTAAAAGATGATAAAAGTTATCCATTTATAAAAATTACTAAAGAAAAGCATCCAAAGTTAATTGTTACGCGTACAGTTAAAAAAGGTACTGGAAAATATTTTGGACCATACCCTAATGCTTATTCAGCTCAAGAGACAAAAAAGTTATTAGACCGTATTTATCCTTTTAGAAAATGTGATAAAATGCCTGATAAATTATGTCTTTATTATCACATTGGACAGTGTATGGGACCATGTGTATATGATGTTGATCAACAAGTTTATGCACAAATGACTCGTGAAATAAGTGATTTTTTAAATGGTGAAGATAAAACTATACTTAAAAATTTAGAAGATCGTATGATGGATGCTAGTGAAAAATTAGATTTTGAACGTGCAAAAGAATATCGTGATTTAATACAACATATTCATAATTTAACTAAAAAACAAAAAATTATGTCATCTGATAATACGATTCGAGATGTGTTTGGTTATAGTGTCTCTAAAGGATGGATGTGCATTCAAGTCTTCTTTATTCGTCAAGGTAATTTGATACAAAGAGATGCTACAATGATTCCTTTACAACAGCAATCTGAAGAAGAAGAATTTTATACATTTATAGGTCAATTCTATAGTTTAAATCAGCATATATTACCCAAAGAAGTACATGTTCCTAAAAATTTAGATAAAGATATGATTCAATCTGTAGTAGATACTAAAATTGTACAGCCAGCTCGTGGCACAAAAAAAGAAATGGTAGATTTAGCAAACCATAATGCGGAAGTCGCTCTTGAAAATAAATTCGAGCTAATTGCTAGAGATGAATCACGTACGATAAAGGCAATAGAGGAGCTCGGTGAACGAATGGGTATACAAACACCTATTCGTATTGAAGCATTTGATAACTCAAACATACAAGGTGTAGACCCTGTGTCTGCTATGGTAACCTTTGTTGATGGAAAATCAGATAAAAAAGGTTATAGAAAATATAAAATTAAAACAGTTGATGGACCTGATGACTACAAATCAATGAGAGAAGTTGTTCGTCGTAGATACACACGTGTTCTAAATGAAGGCTTACCGTTACCTGATTTGATTATAGTTGATGGTGGGAAAGGACATATGTCAGGTGTATTAGATGTTCTAGAGAATGAACTAGGACTGGATATTCCGGTCGCTGGATTAAGAAAAAATGATAAACACCAAACGTCAGAGTTACTTTATGGAACAAATGCAGAAGTTGTACCATTGAAGAAGAATAGTCAAGCATTCTATTTATTACATCGAATTCAAGATGAAGTACACCGTTTCGCAATTACATTCCATCGTCAAACACGTCAAAAAACAGGATTACAATCAGTATTGGACACTGTTGATGGAATTGGAAGTAAACGCAAGACAAGTTTGTTAAGAACATTTGGATCGATTAAGAAAATGAAGGAAGCGAGTGTAGAGGATTTGAAGAAAGCAGGACTTCCTGAAAAGGTTGCACTAAACTTGCAGCAAGCATTATCAAATGATTAATTAAAAAAAGGGCTATGAGAATTATTCTCATAGCCCAAAAACATATAAAAAATGTTACAATACAGTTAACAAAAAGTTTATTTTTTTAAGAAAGTATGGAAGCGTTTTCTAATTGAGAAACATTATCATTAAAGTGTTTTTATTAATGATTAATGTAATACTAGCATTCCTCATTAAAACAAATATGATTTATTTACTTTTTTAAGTCCTACTTGTTTACATAGTTCTTAATTGAACCGATATTTATTGATTATTGTCACAATAATTTAACAATGGACAAGTACTAAAAAAAATAGTAAATCATTATGATGTTTCTTGATTGTAAAGACTTTCTTATAAATAAACTATTTAAATCAATAGTTTTACAGGGGGGACTCCTTTTGGCAAAGTCTAAAAATGAATTCTACCTTAGACGTGTTCACTCATTACTAGGTATTATTCCAATTGGTGCATTTTTAGTTGTTCATTTAATTGTGAACCATCAAGCAACACAAGGGGCAGAGGCTTTTAATAAGGCGGCTGGCTTTATGGAATCAATTCCATTTTTATTAGCAGTTGAATTTTTATTAATTTATATTCCAATTTTATATCACGGTTTGTATGGTATTCACATTGCATTTACAGCTAAAGAAAATATCGGTCATTATTCTTTATTTAGAAACTGGATGTTTGCATTACAAAGATTTTCAGGTATTGTGACATTCGTATTTATCTTCATGCATTTATGGCAAACTACAATTCAAAAATACTTCTTTGGTAAAGCAGTTGATTTTGAATTGATGCACAAAACACTTGAAAATCCAATTTGGGTTATCGTATATATCGTTTGTGTATTATGTGTTATTTTCCATTTCTCAAATGGTTTATGGTCATTCTTTGTAACATGGGGATTCTTACAATCTAAACAATCACAACGTGTATTTACTTGGATCTCTTTAATCGTATTCTTAGTTCTAGGATACATTGGAGTATCTGCAATTTTCGCATTTGTATAAAACACAATTTGTAATCATATATAGTACGTTGAATTTTAGATAAGTATTTATATCACGTACTTATCAAATGAGCTTAAGCAATTACGTTAAGCTATCGATATATTTTAGGGGAGTGACTTTTCTATGGCAGAGAAAAAAATTATTGTTGTCGGTGGAGGACTTGCTGGTCTGATGTCAACAATTAAAGCTGCAGAACAAGGTGCGCATGTAGATTTATTCTCAATTGTACCTGTTAAACGTTCGCACTCTGTTTGTGCCCAAGGTGGTATTAACGGTGCGGTAAATACCAAAGGTGAAGGGGATTCTCCTTGGATTCACTTTGATGATACAGTTTATGGTGGGGACTTCTTAGCAAACCAACCACCTGTTAAAGCTATGGCTGAAGCTGCTCCATCAATCATTCATTTATTGGACCGTATGGGCGTTATGTTTAGTAGAACAAAAGAAGGGCTATTAGACTTTAGACGTTTCGGTGGTACGCTTTATCACAGAACTGCTTTTGCAGGTGCAACTACTGGTCAACAATTATTGTACGCGCTTGATGAACAAGTACGTTCATTTGAAGTAGATGGATTAGTAACTAAGTATGAAGGTTGGGAATTCCTAGGAATTGTCAAAGATGAGGACAATGCTGCAAGAGGCATCGTAGCTCAAAATATGACAACTTCTGAAATTAAATCATTTGGTTCAGATGCCGTTATTATGGCAACTGGTGGACCTGGTATCATTTTCGGTAAAACAACAAACTCAATGATTAATACAGGTTCAGCGGCATCAATTGCATACCAACAAGGTGCTAAATATGCAAATGGTGAATTTATTCAAATTCACCCAACAGCTATTCCTGGTGATGATAAATTACGCCTAATGAGTGAATCAGCACGTGGTGAAGGTGGTCGTATTTGGACATACAAAGACGGTAAACCTTGGTACTTCTTAGAAGAGAAATATCCTGATTATGGTAACTTAGTACCTCGTGATATTGCAACGCGTGAAATCTTTGATGTTTGTATCAATCAGAAATTAGGTATAAACGGGGAAAACATGGTTTACCTTGATTTATCTCATAAAGATCCACATGAATTAGATGTTAAACTTGGTGGTATTATTGAAATTTACGAGAAATTTACGGGTGATGACCCACGTAAAGTTCCAATGAAAATTTTCCCTGCCGTTCACTATTCAATGGGTGGCTTATACGTAGACTATGATCAAATGACTAATATTAAAGGATTATTTGCAGCTGGGGAATGTGATTTCTCTCAACATGGTGGTAACCGCTTAGGTGCCAACTCATTATTATCTGCAATCTACGGTGGTACTGTAGCTGGTCCTAATGCAATAAAATATGTTGAGAATGTAGAAACAACATATACTGAATTAGATGACAGCATTTATCAAAAATGTGTCGATGAAGAGCAAGAACGCTTTGATAAATTATTAAATATGCGTGGAACTGAAAATGCATATAAACTTCACCGTGAACTTGGTGAAATTATGACAGCGAACGTAACAGTTGTTCGTGAAAACGATAAATTATTAGAAACAGATAAAAAAATCGTTGAATTAATGAAACGTTATGAAAATATTGATATGGAAGATACACAAACTTGGAGTAACCAAGCTGTATTCTTCACTCGTCAATTGTGGAATATGTTAGTTTTAGCACGTGTAATTACAATTGGGGCTTACAATCGTAACGAATCTCGTGGCGCACATTACAAACCAGAATTCCCTGACCGTAATGATGATGAATGGTTAAAAACAACATTAGCTGAATATCAAGGTAGAGAAGAAGCGCCTAAATTCACTTATGAACCAGTTGATGTAAGTTTAATTCCACCACGTAAACGTGACTATACAAGTAAGTCTAAAGGAGGTAAAAAATAATGGCTGACAATCAATCAGTAAAAGACACTCCCGAAGAACTTCGCCAAAACGATAATAATACAAATGAAAAAGAGCAAAAAGAACCAAAACAAAAATCAATCAAGTTGATTATCAAACGACAAGATAATCAAGATTCTAAACCGTATGAAGAAACGTTTGAAATTCCTTATAAAGAAAATATGAACGTAATCGCATGTTTAATGGAAATCAGACGTAATCCAGTAAATAATAAAGGTGAAAAAACAACACCTGTTACATGGGATATGAACTGTTTAGAAGAAGTTTGTGGTGCTTGTTCAATGGTCATCAATGGACGTGCTAGACAATCATGCTCAGCAATTGTTGATCAATTAGAACAACCTATACGTCTTGAACCAATGAGTACTTTCCCTGTTATTCGTGACTTACAAGTGGATCGTACTAGAATGTTTGATAACTTAAAACGTATGAAAGCTTGGATTCCTATTGATGGTACGTATGATTTAGGACCAGGACCACGTATGCCTGAGAAAAAACGTCAAACAGCTTATGAGTTATCTAAATGTATGACGTGTGGTGTTTGTTTAGAAGTTTGTCCTAATGTTACTCAAAATAATAAATTCGTTGGTGCTCAGGCAATTTCTCAAGTTCGTTTATTCGACTTACATCCAACTGGTGCAATGACTAAAGACGAACGATTAGACGCTTTAATGAGTGCTGGCGGTTTGCAAGAATGTGGTAATTCTCAAAACTGTGTAAATGCTTGTCCGAAAGGTATTCCTTTGACAACTTCTATCGCAGCTATGAATAGAGAAACAACATTCCATATGTTTAAATCATTCTTCGGTTCAGACCACAAAGTAGATTAATATATACATTTAATTATAATTTGAAAAGTAGTTAATGATTCTTAATTGAATTGATTAACTACTTTTTTCTTTATAAAGCTTTTTAAGATATGTATATGAATGCTTAATCGGATTAGTCAAACTCTTAGCATGTATATGATAAAATAAATGTATTATGTGTTATAAGGATGAATGAAGATGAACAAACCAATTGGTGTTATAGATTCAGGTGTAGGTGGTTTGACAGTTGCTAAAGAAATCATGCGTCAATTACCCAACGAAACAATTTACTATCTAGGGGATATTGCAAGATGTCCTTATGGTCCAAGACCTGGTGATGAAGTTAAACAATTTACTACTCAACTTGCTAATAAATTAATGCAATTTGATATTAAAATGCTTGTAATAGCTTGTAATACAGCTACCGCTGTAGCATTAGAACATTTGCAACAATTGCTGCCTATTCCAGTTATTGGAGTTATTGAGCCAGGGTCAAGAACAGCCATTATGACTACTAAAAATCAAAATGTTTTAATTTTAGGGACTGAAGGAACAATTAAATCTGAGGCGTATAGACATCATATTAAGCGCATTAACCCAAACGTACATGTTTATGGTGTAGCTTGCCCTGGGTTTGTTCCACTAGTTGAACAAATGCGCTACGATGACCCTACAATTACAAGTATTGTCATTCATCAAACGTTAAAGCAGTGGAGAAATACTGATGCAGATACGATAATTTTAGGATGCACACACTATCCATTGTTATATAAGCCTATAAATGATTATTTTGGAGGAGAGAAAAAAGTTATTTCCTCTGGATTAGAAACAGCACGTGAAGTTAGTGCTTTATTAACTTTTAGTAATGAACATGCGAGCTATACACAACATCCAGAGCATAGATTCTTTGCTACTGGAGATACAGTACATATTAAAAATATCATTCTACAATGGTTAAAATTAGATGTTGAAGTTGAACGCATCAGTGTAGATGAATAATCAAGGAGGAATATGAATGACAGACATCGTAATTGCTACAAATAATAAAGGTAAAATTAATGATTTTAAATCAATTTTTCCCAATGACAATGTGATAGGTATATCAGAACTAATAAAAGACTTTGATGTAGAGGAAACGGGAACAACTTTTGAAGAGAATGCACGATTAAAGTCTGAAGAAGCTGCAAAAGTATTGAATAAACGTGTGATAGCAGATGATAGTGGATTAGAGGTATTTGCTCTAAATGGCGAACCTGGCGTTTATTCAGCTAGATATGCAGGATTAGATAAGAGTGATGATGCTAATATTGATAAATTATTAAAGAATTTAGATAGTATCGAAAATCGAGATGCACAATTTGTTTGCGTCATTAGTATGAGTGCACCTAATGAAACTACTCAAACTTTCAAAGGTACTGTTTCTGGAGTGATTACTACTGAAAGACAGGGCGAGCATGGTTTTGGTTATGATCCTATTTTCTATGTGCCTGAAAAAGGTAAAACTATGGCTCAACTTACTGCAACAGAAAAGAGTAAAATCAGTCATAGAGGTAATGCAATTAAAAAATTGAATGCTTATTTGGAGAGTGAAAAGTAATGACAAAGTGGCTTATCGTCAGTGACAATCATACAGAATCTGGTATTTTATATCACTTATATGAAGCGCATAAGGATGCTGATGTTTTATTACATTTAGGGGATTCAGAATTTGAATATAATGATACTGAACTAAGCCTATATAGAAGAGTAAAAGGGAATTGTGACTTTTATCCTGAATTTCCTAATGAAGAAGAAGTGGAAATTAAAGGTTTAAAGGCTCTATATACTCATGGACATTTGTATTCAGTAAATCAAACTCGTATGCATTTAGCACAAAAAGCTAAATCTCAGGGATGTCAATTTGCATTTTATGGTCATACTCATGTTGCAAAATATGAGCATTTAGATGGTGTACATGTCATAAATCCAGGCAGTATATCACAATCTCGCAGTGGTATTGAAGAAACGTTTGCCGAACTCATTATTGATGAAGTGAATGGTAGGGCTATTCTAAATTATAGAAATCGAGATAATCATATTATAGAAACGATTGAATTTGAACTTTGATATATAGACACTTAAGCATTTAATTAACTCCTAAGTGTTTATTCCAATACATATAATATTGGTTAATAGAATATTAATATTGAATGGAGTTTTTAAATTGAGAAGTGAAAAACTAACGTCTTTAACGTTTTATTTTGCAATAGTCACTTTGGTCATTTCAATAATTAATTTAATACTTACATTTAAAAACTAAATTTTTTAGGTAAAAAAGTTGTTGATCACGTGTCAAATACGTGTCAAAAATTTTTAAACTAACAACATAATAATATTATCTTAGAAACTCGTCATAACATGGCGGGTTTTTCTATTTTTGGTGCAGTTTAGCTTAGTTACAAGACAAAATAAAAAGAACGCCGTCATAACAGCGTTCTCAACCTAAAAATATATGTAATTTTTAGTTAATGACGTCCTGGGAGGGATACTATAAACCTTATAACGACGGGTTTCATGGGCTTTCGAGTCCCTAATGGGTCCCTAAAAATCACATTGCACTTATAATTTGTGTTGCTTTTTCATCTTCTTCTTTATATGTTTCTTCAAGTAAATGTGAATATACTTCTGTTGTTACTGATATATTTTTATGACCTAATCTTTTAGAAATGTAATAAATAGAAATGCCTTTTGCTAATAAATATGAACAGTGAGTATGACGTAATGCATGTGAAGTAATTTCTTTGATACCTAGATTATTACAATATACTTTCAATCGTTTGTTAACTGCGTTGTTTGTCAATTCTCCAAATACAGTACCGTCGATAGTTCTAGGTAACTGATCAATTGATTTGATGATATGGTTCATGTCTTTTTGACTAATAGATACATAGCGAGGGGACGAATCTGTTTTATGCTCATCAATATATATTTCGCTTTTAACTTGATTAATATATTCACGTTTTAGATTCAAAGCACCACTTATACGACAACCAGTACATATCATGATAAATAGTACAAGTGATGATGCATTATCTTTAGTCATCAAATGCTGTTTTAACACTTCGTAATCTTTTAGATTGATATATTTGCTATCTTCACTTTTATTTGGGTTGTTGGCTCTATAACTCACTTTAAAAGTTGGGTTCTTAGATATAAGTCCCTCATATACTGCATCATCTAATGACGTTCTAATATAACCATTCAATTTCCTTATCGACTCTTTAGAATGATTTTTTGAAAATTCATTAATAAAATCTTGATAATGATATCTGGATAAGTCTTTCAGTTTCTTTTTACCGATAGGATGATTGTTGATATGTTCAATTGCAGAGGTATAGGACTTATATGTTTTAGGTGTCACTGTTGATTTTTTAAACGTTTCACACCAGGTTTTAAAATACTCGTACAATGTTAAATTAGGTTCGTACTCGATGCCTTGTTTTAACTCATTCAACTTATCTAACCCAGCAGAATTAGCCTCACGTTTCGTTCTGAAACCTTTCTTACGATACCGTTTGCCTTCATATTTAAATTCATATTGCCATTTTTTACCGTCATAACATCGTGTTTGCATGTTATCCCTCCTAAAAAGGTAAAAAATAATAAGGGTACTAGGTACCCAATAA